>JAILPU010000132.1 GCA_024699395.1 Lachnospiraceae bacterium
CCGTAATATTTTCCGACGCTGTCTCCGACATATTTTGCATAAACATACAAAAACCGTGCACCGGAATCTCACTCATAACTCCACTCAGCTTCCTTACGGCACATGAAAAATCCCTCTTAGTGCTGCTTTGTTCCCAACCTGACACGGTTCGTGGGCATCCATTGCGTAAGACCGAATTTCAACGTTACAAGTGGGATAACCCACGATGCACGGCTTTTTAATAATATAGTTTTATAACTGATTTGTCAACCCAAAGACAGGGATGCGGCCATTAATGCTAAACCTCTTGTCTGATGCCATTGACATCAAACACAGCCTTGGTGTTCTTGACATCAGGCACAGCCTTGGTGTTATTGACATCTCAACACAGCCTTGGTGTCTTTAAATCATAATCCAAACTCTGCCTTAATTCCCTTGAATTCATCGCTTCCTATGAAGAAGTCAAGCACTCTTTCCCTTGTCCAGGTACCGTCATCAAGTGCCCCTGTCCAGAATTCAAATCCACTGGGATCCTCCTCCTTGGTTCTTCCAAAGAAGGTGGCGTACAATCTGTTCACATATTCCACATTGTCCGTTTCAAAAGACTTAAATTCATCGGACATATAGAAGAATTTACACATGGAAGTAATGGAATGTTCTCCTTTATAGAGAGCATTGCACCAGAAATTGATACCGTCTCTGTCGAAGCTTCTCTTCATGGTACATACATAAAGTCTTCCCACAAACTGAGACAGTTTTACACTTCGGCTGCTTCCCTCATCGGGAATATATCTTCCTCTTACTATTCCGTATTTTTCACAGATGGAACCAAACTCAGGAGACTGGATAAATCCGTTTAAAACGTACTGCCTTCCCACACCGGATTTAAGAAGTCCGCTCCAGTAATCCATTCCTCCCTGATCCGGATCTCTGTCCATCATTGCCTGATAAAGGCGGTTTAAGAATTCCTCATCGGAATATTTAAAGGATTCGAATTCGGAACCCAAGAAGAAATGAGCACCTGAAGAAGCTCCCGTATATGTACCTTCAACAAGAGCGTTTTTCCAGAAATTCAAGCCGCCCTCATCCGCTTCACGTCCAAGGCAAAGAAGGTAAAGGCGCTTTACAAATGCGATAATGTCTCCATAGGGAACGACTTTATCCAACACCTTTGTCTCTTTGTGAGAGCCGTCGTTACGACAGTACCTCTCGGCTTCACCTTCACTGTCCTCTGTGGGTTCCACCGTTACTTCCCATTCACCCCAGTCATGACCTAAAGCAGGTGTGATAACTTCACTCTCTTCATACTCTCTAAAATCGCTTGATGAGTAAAAATATTTACCGCATTTTGTACAGTGAGCGCAGTTTGTCGTTATTCCGGGCTCGGTGCATGTAGCATACCTGGAATCTAAATCTTCCAAATTATGGCCATATCCCTTTAAATCTGTAATATAATCTCGTTTACATATCTTGCACACATGCTTCTTATATCCAAAGGAACTGCATGAGGACTCTACTGTAGTCACCTTATAATCATGTTCATGCTGATCTGTCTTAACAAGTCTGGTCTTTATTTCTCCCACGCCGGATTGGAAAGCACATACTGCAATATAATATGTCTTTCCCTTTTCAAGGGTTGCACCAATCTCGAAAGAACGATCCTCATTGTCGTCATTTTCCATATCGTCTGTTGGATTTGGCCAGTCTTCCTTTTCACTTATAAATCCCCTTACATCTTTTACAATAGGTTCCAAATAATTATTTTGATAGGGAGCCACTTCACTTAAGGAATAGAAATAATAATAACCGGTTTCCTCAGGAGTATATTCCATGACATCCATCATGAGATCATTACTGGTTTTAAATACTATGGTTCCGTCTTTAGCTATGGTGTGTTTGGTGGGTTTTACCTCTTTAATTTCCAAAGTAAATGAGGTAGCTCCTCTAAATGTTACATCCAAAGTTTCCGGACTGTAGCGTGTCTCGCATTGTGATGTGTTAATACCCGACTCAACGATATACCCGCTTCCAAAACCGGCAATACTTGCAAGGGAATCGTCATCGGAAACAGTCTTCAAATACCAATAACCCCTACCCATATTACAGTGAATTGAATATGTACAGAACTCATCGGGAGCAGAAATCGTCTCCACCTTATCGGGTTCCATTTCCAATTCAATTTTTTTGTCATGAATTAATTTAATAGATGTTTTACAGTTTTCATTTATTTCATATCCACGTATCTCTATTCTGATTGAATCCGTGTTAAAGTAAATGTGATTGTTGGCGTTATCCTCAACATGTCTGCAATTACCTGAAAAAAACGGATCGGCTTGTCCTTCGGCAAAAACCGTAAGCCTTGCATTTTCTCCTGACTCACAAAAAGCGTAAGTCTCGTTCTCTTCAATCTTAAGATGTACAACAACCGACTCAAAGGGCTTAATTTCATAATCAAAAGACATACCCTCACTGTATGTCATTGTCTTTTCCGTGCATTTAATCTTTGTTACCGTAAAGGGAAGTTTCCCCCCTTTTTCTCCAAGAAAAGAGGCACCGATACGGTAGTTTTTACCTGCTTCAAGCTTTGCCTGAATCCAAAAATTTCTTTGATAATCCTGATTGGTGTAAATACCGTCATCATTGGCACAGATTCTGAGTTCTTCGCCTTCTCCCCCATTGTCCTGAGGATAATACCATAATTCCCCAAAGGGATCTTCTTCTTCACACTTGGAATAAAAGGCATACCAGCCTGAGCTTTCAGGTGTAAAAGTATAGAAGTGAAGCACTCTGGGGGCATCAGATTCACTTTCGGCAATTGAAGCCACCTTTTCCTCGTTAAGAGAAATACTTCCATCTAAAACGCCTTCATCTGCCGAAACATTTGCTTTACCAAAATAAAGGAAAACAAACAGCCCGGCAAACAACATTAAAAGTCTTGAAATTTTTTTCATTAAATAATCCCTCCTCAAAGATTATTGACCGGAATCCCCGGTCCCACACACATAATTATTGTAACATATTTTTTCTTCTTTGTTTCTTATTCTAAGTTCCGTAAAAAACTTTTTCAAAAGATTACTGCATTCCTCCTCCATAATATGATTGGTAACCTCCACCTGATGGTTGAAGTCCGGATTGTTCAAAATATCAAGAGTGGAGCCCGCGCAGCCTGACTTGGGGCTCATGCATCCCATAACCACCTTGGGGATTCTTGCCTGAACAATGGCACCGGCACACATCTGGCAGGGTTCTAACGTAACATACAGCGTACAGTCCTCCAGCCTCCAGTCCCCTAAAACTCTGCTGGCTTTAAGTATTGCTCTCATCTCGGCATGAGAAAGAGTGGTCTTATCCGTATTCCTTCTGTTATATCCCCTTGCTATTATCTTTCCCTCATATACGATAACGCAGCCTATGGGCACCTCGCCTTTTTTATAAGCCATGCGTGCCTGCTTCAGGGCTTCCTTCATGTATTTTTCATGAACAGAATTAATATCAGCCATAAAGATTACAGATCCCTTTCGTTGTCTTCAATATATTTTACGTACTTTACCACCATCATGGCGATTTTAAAGGTTAACGCATCGTTAAAATTTCGAACGTTCAATCCCACCGACTCTTTAATCTTTTCCAGCCTGTACACCAAAGTATTCCTGTGGACAAAGGCAAGTCTCGACGTCTCGGAAACATTAAGATTGTTTTCAAAAAACTTTTCAAGTGTATTCAAAGTCTCGTCATCAAGTTCCTCAGGAATTCCGTTTGTAAAAACTTCATCTATAAACATCCTGCATAGATTAACGGGAAGCTGGTAAATAAGCCTTCCTATACCCAAAGAACCGTAAGAGAGCACATTGCTGTCCTCGTAAAAAATCTTTCCCACATCAAGAGCCATCCCCGCTTCCTTATAAGACTTGGAGAGACATTTAAGTTCACTCACGGGATTTCCGTAGGCAACTCTCACATTGAGCATGGCCTCTGTATTTATCATATCCGCAATGGTTTCGGCTATCTTCTTAAGATCGTCCTTGGTCCATTCGGGGCTCATCTTTTTAACAAGTACCACTTTGGATTCGTCCACTGCGGTAACATAATCTCCCGACTGGGATGTGAACATGCTTTTTAGAAGTTCGGTGACCGCAGGATCCCTGTCAATTCTTGTCTCTATCAAATAAACAGCTCTTGTGGTATTTACATCTATATGAAGCTTTTTGGCCCTGTTATAAATATCCGTTAGAAGCAGATTATCAAGGAGGAGATTCTGGATAAAGTTATTCCTGTCATATTTCTCCTTATATGCAAGGATAAGTCCCTGAAGCTGACTTACGGCAATCTTACCCACCATGTAAACATCGTCGGAATTTCCCACAGCCGCAAGGATATACAACACCTCACCCTCATCGGAAATCTTTAAGAGATGTTTTTTGCCCGTAACCTGACTGTCTGCAGAGGACAAAAAGAAATCGTTTATAATCTTTTTGTCTATGGGATTCATCCCTTCAGTCCGGGCGCATATATTTCCGGAAACATCGTAAACTCCCAGCTCAACTTTTGTTATGGCGCTTAACTCATCAATACTGTTTTGAATAACCTGATTGGTGATCATATATCCTCCCGATTTATGTCACGATCTGTTTTTGTGGGGAGAAACCCCGGTTTTGATTTACATTCCGATTTGTATGTTCACAGGAGTTACTCCCCTGTGCAAATCAACAAAATAGTAACTCTGAGAAATACAAAATCTTTTAAATACAAAAACGGGCGCATCTTTAGATGCGCCCGCAATAATCTTACTAGTTTGTGATAACCTGCTCTGTTTCCTTGTCGAATATGTGAATCTTCTCTGTATCGAAAGCAAACTTGATGACATCGCCGGGGCGAGCATTTGTACGGGAATCAACTCTTGCAGTGATGGGGAACTCCTGAAGATCGAAGTAAAGGAATACTTCTGCACCAAGAAGCTCGTATACTCTTACTGTTGACTCGAAAGTGCTGTTGGGGAAGGATGCGATAGCAACCTCTGACTCGTAAACGTCCTCGGGACGGATACCGAAGGTTACTTCCTTTCCTACATAGCCGCCGTCAATAAGCTTTCTTGACTTAGCGGGAGGAAGAGGCATCTTCTTGCCACCGATAAGAAGGCAAGCTGTATCTCCTTCAACCTCAACCTTAGCGTTAAGGAAGTTCATCTGAGGTGATCCCATGAAACCTGCAACGAAGAGGTTATTGGGCTTCTCGTAAAGGTTCTGAGGTGTATCAACCTGCTGGATGATACCGTCCTTCATAACTACGATTCTGGTACCAAGTGTCATAGCCTCGGTCTGGTCATGTGTAACGTAGATGATGGTGGTGCCAAGTCTCTGGTGAAGCTTAGCAATCTCAATTCTCATCTGCACACGAAGCTTTGCATCAAGGTTTGAAAGAGGCTCATCCATAAGGAATACCTTAGGGTTACGAACGATAGCACGTCCCATAGCCACACGCTGTCTCTGTCCACCGGAAAGAGCCTTGGGCTTACGATCGAGAAGGTTTGTAAGATCAAGGATCTTAGCTGCCTCTTTTACCATCTGGTCGATCTTGTCCTTGGGAACTTTACGAAGCTTAAGACCAAAAGCCATATTGTCATATACTGACATATGAGGATAAAGAGCATAGTTCTGAAATACCATCGCAATATCTCTGTCCTTAGGCTCTACGTCGTTAACAACCTTATCTCCGATTTTAAGCTCACCTGAGGAGATATCCTCAAGACCTGCGATCATACGAAGTGTGGTAGACTTACCGCAACCTGAAGGTCCTACGAATATTACGAACTCCTGATCAGCAATCTCAAGGTTGAAATCCTTAACAGCCTCAAAGCCGTTGGGATAAACCTTGCAGATTTTTTTCATGCTCAAATTTGCCAGAATAAAAAACTCCTTTCAGTTTTACAATCCTTTTATAGGTCAGTTTCCTGCCACGTTCAAGTATACA
>JAILPU010000174.1 GCA_024699395.1 Lachnospiraceae bacterium
CATCGATGAACACCTGCATCAATGCCGGAAATGTCAGTGAAGATCTGCATTGTTAAGTGAATCCGGCGAGAGTGGATGTATATGAGTTTTGCTATATAACTGTAACAAAAACAAGCCCGCGTTATGCGGGCTTATTTTTGTTACATTTTACGATTTAAGGTTGATTTATTTATGAAAAGAAAATAATTGACTTTTCTTTTTGGATTTTGTTAAATATATTTATAGAATATTTTGTCAAATTCAGAAAAAGTATCGAATTAATCTGTAAATAATACACAATTTTGGGGATAAACTCCTTTTGGGGAGGCTTGGAATGGCTAAGAAAAAGAGCATAGGGATCATTATAGTATTTGCCACGCTTCTATTGGCAGTTATAATGACCAATATTTTAATGGTGTTTTATCATACAAGAAAAGAGACTAAGAATACCGGAATCAGCCGCCTTGAAAGCGTAAGCTGCACCCTGGAGGAAATGTTTGCAAAGGCTGAGAAGCGGACTATGCAGATAGCCATTAAAGCGGAAGACCTGCTTTTGGACAGAGAGAAACTGGAAGCGTTCATACTTGAGGAAAAACAAAAACTTGAGGCCGAAAATAACGGAGCTTTTAATGTATATATCGCAGGAAAGGACTGGTATATAGTACCGTATTTTACAAATCCCGAAGACTTTGAACCCACTGACAGAATATGGTATAAGGGAGCAGTTCAAAGCAGGGGCAGTTCATACATTACGGCGCCTTACAAGGATGTTGTTACAGGAAAGGTTTGCTACTCTGTTTCCGTTATGCTGGGGGATATGGAGACGGTTTTAGCTGTGGATTACACCATGGATACCATACAGCCCCTTATAGACAGCATGTATGTGACCGATTCTCATATAGCGGTTATTGCCACGGATGAAGGTATTATAACGGGATGCTCCGAGAATGAGCTGGTGGGAAGCAAATTGCAGGATGTTATTCCCGAATATGCGGGGATATGGTCCCTGTCCAAAAAAGATAACGGAGTTGCAACGGCGCGTATACGAAAGGGATTATTTTACGAGAATCTCTTCGCCAAAAAGACGGTTAACAGCTGGTATCTTATAGTAAGTCAAAGCGACTGGGAATTGTACCATGATTCATATATTCAGCTGTTTATCACGGTGGCCCTGGCCCTTGCCTTGTTTGTACTGGTTTTAATTCTTTATGTGTTCACTGTAAAAAGTAGAAAAAAGACACAAGATGCTCTCTATGCGAAGGAAGAGTTTATACAGAGCATAACAGGAAAGCTAAGAAACCCTCTTATACATATCCTTAATATCTCCAAGGAGGAGGGGGAAACAGGCGCAACCAACGGTGACAGCAAGTCTCAAATGTCCCTGGTTCATGAGGAGGGAGAAAAGCTCTCCGAGATGATCGAACAGATCATTTCCTATTCAAGTATCGTAAGAACCGAGAAAAAAGAAAAAAATCAGAACCGCTTTGAAGCAGGAAGGCTTAATAAAAGATACAGATCCCTTATCTTTTTATTAATGTTCCTGGGAATGGCTTTCAGTCTTTATTCCAATATTATGGTTTCCTACGGATGGGGCAATTCTAGAATGAGGAGTAAGGCAGCTCAGTATGAATATGAACTGTCTGAGTGGACCAACAGGCAGAAGAGCCTTTTGGATATGTTTGTTTCCGTGGTGTCAACCAATCCCGATATGATCGATGATTATGAAGGGATGGTGAGATATCTCGACAGAATCTGTCAGGGATATCCCGATATATCCGTTGCCTACATGGCAAATCCCGAGTTTGAGCATACCCTCATAATGAACAACGGTTGGGAGCCGGACAGCGACTGGAAGGTGGAAGAACGTCAGTGGTATAAGGATTCCCTTAATTCCCCCCAGGGATGGAGCATATCGGCTCCTTATATGGATGTGCAGACCGGAGGGTATTGCATCACAATTTCAAGGTGTGTATATGATGCGGATACGTCGGAATTTTTGGGAATATTTGCCATAGACTTTTTTATAGACAAGCTTGTTACCATTCTTTCCGACAGTTACAGCGACACAGGATATGCTTTTATGGTGGATGTGGACGGCAACATCGTAAACCACCCTTACGGAAGCTACCAAATGACTGCGGATTCAGTGAAAAATGTGAGCGAATTGCCGTACGCCGAGGCTTCCGCTGAGGATGAAGAAACCTGTTTCATAAAAGATTATGACGGTGAATATAAAGCTCTTATGTCTTTGGAAAACCAAGAGAACCAATTTTCGGTTTATGTAGTTTCGGATATCTGGCCCATTTACGGAAGAGTATTTATTTACGGTGTCATTGCTCTAAGTATTTTCTTACTGTGTACGATTTTGATATATAAGCTTGTCACAAATATGATTATATGGCAGGAAAATGTTAATAAGGAGCTTAAGGAGGCAGCAGATGCCGCAATGGCAGCGGGTAATGCCAAGGGACGTTTCTTAGCACAAATGTCCCATGAGATAAGAACCCCCATTAAT
>JAILPU010000179.1 GCA_024699395.1 Lachnospiraceae bacterium
GCCATGTTCTTCCCTTATTTCCTTTCATGGGTTGTTGTGGGCGCTATCATCTACGCATTCTTCTCAACCGATACCGGTATGGTAAACAGAGCTTTGAAAGCCGGTGGTCATGAAATAATAAGATGGTATTCAGTAAAGAAATACTGGAAGCCCATTATTATCACAGCTGACGTATGGAAGTGGTGCGGATATAACTCCATTATCTACATGGCTGCAATGACAAGCTTTGATGCTTCTCTTTATGAAGCGGCTTCTATCGACGGAGCTAACAGGTTTAAGCAGATTATTCATATTACATTGCCTCTTCTTAAACCCACCGTTATAACACTTTCACTTATGTCAATCGGACGTATCTTCTTCGGAGACTTCGGTATGATTTACGGTATCGTTGGTAACAACTCTCTTCTTTATGATGAGGTTGCGGTTATTGATACCTACGTATATTCTGCCATGAGATCCCTGGGATTCTCCTACACAACAGCTATTGGTTTGATGCAGTCGGTACTGGGACTTATCCTCGTTACAGGTGCCAACTGGGCTGCTAAAAAAGTTAACGAAGGGGAGGCTTTATTCTAATGACACACAAAATGCATACGACTCCCGCGGACTGGGCAGTAAAAATATTTTCTTACGTATTTATCGGGGTAATTGCAGTAGTTTGCCTTTTACCCCTTATAATGGTTTTCAGTGTATCGTTCTCTGATAACTTTACGGTAACAAATTTGGGATATTCCTTCCTTCCCCAGAAATTTACTCTTGACACCTACCGTTATCTTTTCATACACAGCGGAATGAGAATATTAAGAAGTTACGGTGTTACCATAGGTATCACAATAGTCGGTACAGCTTGCGCAATGCTTTTGACAAGTATGATAGCTTTCGCAATTTCCATCAAGTCCCTGAAATACAGAAACGGTATTGCATTCTTCTGCAACTTTACCATTATCTTTTCAGCAGGACTTATTCCCTGGTATATTGTTTGTACTCAGTGGTACCATATGATGGATTCCTATTTCGGACTTTTGTTACCCAGCATGTTCTCTGTATGGAACATGTTCCTTATGAGAACATATTTCTCAGCTGTGCCTGATTCACTTTATGAGTCAGCTAAGCTTGACGGTGCAAGCTGGTTTAAGATTTACTGGAAGATTGCTGTTCCTCTTTCAAAGACAGCAATGCTTACCGTAGGCCTTATGTATGCCCTTGCATACTGGAATGACTGGTGGAATGCTCTTATGTTCATTAACGACAGAGATATGTTCCCTCTTCAGTACTTCCTTTACAATATCCTTTCAAACGTTAACGCTCTTAGTAGCGGACGTATTCCTGCAGGTGCGGCAGCTAACCTTAAGCTTCCTGCAGAGACGGTTAAGATGGCGGTTACAATTATCACCATCGGCCCCATCATTTTCCTTTATCCTTTCATCCAGAGATACTTTGTTGACGGTATTATGACCGGTGCGGTGAAGGAGTAATTAATTGAATGAGATCCCAATAACGGGCTCAGAATATATTTCTTACAGGAGGAGTAAATATGAAAAAAGTTTTATCACTCATGTTAGTTCTTTCTCTTGGCGTATCTTGCTTCGCAGGATGTGGCGAAAAGAAGACTGATGAGAGCAGCGAACCCGCTGTATCAACAGAGGAGAGCACAGAAGAGTCAACAGAAGAATCAACAGAAGAATCAGTTGAAGCGAGCTCAGAGACTGAGGAAGTAGGAGATAACGGTAATGTTGTTATCCTTTATCCCGGTGAAGAGACAGACGCTATGGCTAACTTCATCAACAACCAGCTTAACCCCAAGCTTAAGGAAGAGGCAGGCCTCACAGTTGAGCTTATCTACAAGGGTTGGGATCAGTACTGGGAGCAGAAGGACATCATGCTTGCTGCCGGTCAGACAATCGATCTCTACTGGGATGGTCTTCCCGACATCTCATCAATGGTTAACAAGAGCCAGTGCCAGCCTCTTGATGATCTCATCAAAGAGAACTGCCCTGACATGCTCAAGGTTATTCCTGAGTCACAGCTTGCAGGTGGTGTTGTAAACGGCGTACAGTATGGTATTCCTTCAGCTTACGCTCCTTCATCTTGCATGTATCAGCTTGTTTGCGTAAGACAGGACATCTTAGATGCTGTTGGTATGGACAAGATTGAGACCGCTGATGACCTTAAGGAGTTCGCTGAGAAGGCTGCTGATCAGTTCCCTGATCTTAAGGGACCCGCTGATATCATCTTCAAGCCCCTTACAAGAAACTTCGCTGACGAGCAGCTTACATGGATCGCTTACGGTGATTCTGTAGTATTCGGCGAGGAGTCAAAGAAGGCATATTCTTACTTCGAGACAGATGCATTCAAAGAAGTTGCTAAGTTCAACGAGAGCATGTATGCAGCTGGTCTTTACAAGGATGAGCTTACAACCAACTACAACGAGAGAGATTCTCGTATGCAGCAGGGTACATACCTTTGGGTAGAAGGTTCACTTGGAAAAGAGAACGAGATCAAGGCTTCTGTTAAGTCAAACGCTCCCGAAGCTGAACTTAAGAGCTATCTCTTAAATCCTACAGCTGACAAGTACATCACAGCTTGTGGTGGTGAGGTTCTTTGCGTTCCTTACAGTGCAGCTAACCCCGAAGGCGCTATGAAGTTCCTCAACTGGTTGTACAAGAGTCAGGAGAACTACCTCTTTGCTCTTTACGGACCTGAAGGAGATAACTACACAATCGAAGACGGAAGAATCTCTCTTAAGGATCCTTCATTCGAGGGTTATTTCTATGAGTGGATGTTCAGAAATGCTAACTACACAATGTTCACATCAGATGTTTCTGACGATTTCATCAAGACATATGAGTCATGGGATGACGGCGCTAAGACTTCTAGCGTAATCTCTTTCCACTTCGACAACTCAAATGTTCAGGAGATCGAGACAGCTATCACTGAGGTTGTTAACCAGTACTTCACTCCTATCGAGTGTGGTTATGTAAGCTTCGATGAGAACTACGACGCTGCAGTTGCTAAGCTTAAAGAGGCTGGTATCGACGAGTACGTTGCAGAAGTTCAGAGACAGCTTGATGAGTATTTCGCTCAGTAAGTAGTGAGAAGTAACGGGTATAATCGCTGATTAAAGTAGATTGATGTTCCCGAATATAGAGAAAGGGGAGTACATTAATGTACTCCCCTTCTTTTATTAAATAGGAAATTGCTCCGCAACTTCCTATTTAACAAAAAACGCACCGCTATGGATGCACATTCGTTTTTTTGAGAACGCTGCATAATTAGGGTGCGCCGGATGAAAAAAATCATAATAATGTCACAAAAAATCCATGAAGAGTCAGAACCCAAATAATATTAATTATTTGCTCAGTTCGGACTTAAGCATAACGCTGGAGGAATATTCCGTTGGAGACATTCCCGTCTGTTTTTTAAACTGACGTGAGAAATAATGAATGGAATTGTATCCCAACTTATCCGCTATCTCTGAGATATTAAGAGGAGTTGAACGAAGTAATTCCTTGGCGTAGGTGATTCTCATGCTGTTGTGATATTCCAGTATGGTTGTATGATAATACTGCTTAAAGAGCTGTTTCAGTCTTGAATAACTTATGAAATTATCCTGACATATCTCCTTTACGGAAGGATGCTTAGTGATATTTTCTTCGAGATAGGTAATAACTTTTTTTAATTGCTCCGAATCGGTTATCTCATGATGATATGAGGACGGCTTATAGACTTCAGGTTTTTTGATAAAGTTCTTTCTGTACTGATCGAGAAGAAAGTGCTCCAAATAGTTTTTTATAAGCTGCATTGAACCGTAATCCGGACTTATGACGGTCATCTTGGTTATAAAGGGATCGTCAAGAGAGCAAGTAAATGTATTTCGAGCCTCATGGATGAGGTTTGCCAGGATTCCTGCCTGGTAAGATGTACAGGATGTTTTCCTGTGAACGAAATATTCCATCGCGGGGGAGTTGCAAATAAAAGAAATAACTATAAGGTTTGGCGCAATGGTACCGTTGGCTCTGAGGGAATGAAATTCTCCGGGAGCATGAAAAATAATATCTCCCTTTTTCAGAACGTGCCAGGTGGTTCCGTTAAATACGTCAACCTCACCTTTATCAACATATAGGAATTCCCAGAAATCATGATGTTCTCCTTTGAAAACGAAATCACTTCGATATTCAAAGTAGTGAACGGTGATAAGGGATTCAATGTCTATGACTTTTTCTATATTAATAGGTGTGTAGTCCACTTTTGTACTCCTTTGGATAAAAAAATAAACTGAGGTTCAGTTTAGCACAAAAAGTGCAAAAAGTAAAATATTTTGTCCAAATTATAATTTAAACCGAATTAGGGGATATCTATGATTCGGGGAAGAAACGGAGATAATAATGAAAATAAAGAAGATTGCTGCATTTTTATGCGCATTTACTTTGGCAGTTTCAGGCTTCGGTTCTATCAGCATGGGTAATGTTAAAGCTGAGGAAGAAGAGGCGGCTAAACCCGTTGTAGTAGACGGTAATAATGAAGACTGGAATTATATCACTCCCATATATATGGGTGGCGGTGTAATCAACAAGGTTTCCGCTTTTACCTATGAGGGTGTTCTTTACGGTAAAATGGAGCTTTCATCAGCTTCACAGTTTGATACATGGCATATTTATCTTGAGACAGACGGGGATACCGCAAACCATTTGTATTTTAACGGTGCTGATTACTGTTTCGAGACAGAGATCCTTTATAAGTATGAAGGCGATTCCGGTGAGTGGGACGGTCTTGTAGGCACAGATGTGGCTTGTCAGTCCGCTACCGGTAACGATAAAAAAACACTTGAGTTTGCTATTCCTCTTGATGGTATAGGAAATCCCGAATCCATCGGAGTGAATTATGCAACTGTTTATAACTGGGAAGATGTTGCTACCAATCCCGCAGCTCCCAACGAGTATCTTACCGTTCCCACATATGATGAGGTATATTCCGAGGAGTCCATGGTAGGTCTTACCGAACAGGAAGCCGAGACTTATCTTGCAAGTAAGCAGTTCTCCGGTGCTGTTAACCAGTGGGATTCTCTTCTTTACGATGCTGTTTATAAGAATTCCAACGTAAAAGCACTTAAGGCTGTTTCTGACGGAGAGTTCCTTTACATTGCAGCAGAGGCAAAGGCTCTCAGCAACAACTTTACCGTATATATCGGAACCGATAAGGTTACAGGCGGTACCGATATGTCCCAAAACTGGTCTGATGCCAAGGATATGGCTTACCAGGTTAAGGCTAACGGAACTTTATATGAAATGAGCGGCAATTCCAAGAAGGGTATGGGAACTGTTATCACAGATTTCTTTAAGTGCGATACAGGTTTCGAGATTAAGATTCCTCTTGAGGCAATCGGCGGACTTACAGATGAGTATCTTATCGCTATTGAAGAAGAGGGTGAATTACTTCCCGATGCAGGAAACGAAACACTTAAGGTTATTCCTCCCATTCTTGAGACTGCACCTACAATCAAAGTAGACGGTGACCCTTCAGACTGGGCAGGCCTTGAACCCATCGGAAAGGGTGAGGATTCCCTTGGTGATATTTATGCATTGAGAGATAATGAAAATCTTTACGTTATGACTACCATTAAGGGCATTACCGATCCTGAGTCAAGCGCTGCATACACCACCAGCCTTTTTGTTGATACCGATGAGGATCAGACTACAGGTTTCCTTCATTCAGGATATAAGAATCACTGTACCGGTGACTTCCTTCTTCAGGACTGGTATTCCTACGGACCTGACAAGAACATTGAGTTCTTCTACACTCACGACAGTGTAACACTTGAGTGGAACATGAAGAAGCAGTCTGTTGAGGGATATGATAAGGTTATAGGAAAGATTGCAGACGGCGAGTATTGCGCCGAGTACATCATTCCCATCGATATGATGCGTGAAGTTACTCCCGATATTTCAGATACTCTTTATGTCTGCATCGACAGAAATGACGTTCAGACAGACGAAGAGACTTTTGAGCGTAAGACTCCCGAAGGATTTACTCCCGCAAGAGATACCGCTAACGGTTCCTTTGCAAGAGTACCCAAGTATCAGGTAACCTTTGACCTTGCTTTTGATGATTCAGATATTTCAGACTGGGCAAGCATAAGCAATAAGACCAAGCATGAGAATCTTACCAATCTTTGCGCAGTTAAGAATGACGAGAAGCTTTATACACTTCTTACCTCCAATATGGATCTTACAACCGATACAGAGTATTACATCACCACCGATGAGGGCGGATTCAAATACGGAAATATGTCGGATGTAACATATTTCATTGAGAGAGGAAAACTTTACAAAGTTACTGCAGACGATACACTTGCAGAAGATTACATCAATGTTTACCAGTACTACGATGCATCATATATCCTTATGCAGGTATATATGGATTGGATCGGAAATCCCAAGACTGTTAAGGTTGCGGCTGATGTAAACAGTGGCACATATCTCCTTCCCGAGGAGGGATATTTGAACGTTAACAGCGTTGTTGAAGTTGAGAGAGACGAGAATCTTTTCTATCCCGTAGAGAATTACGACCTTTACAACAATCCTTTCAAAGGATGGGTTGGCTGGGGTGATATCAACGAGGGCGATATCGATACAATTGCCGTTGATTACAACCTTATGTATGTTGACATCAAGTGGAGTGAACTTGAGAAGGAAAAAGGCGTTTATGATTTCGAGTCCATCGAAAAGCAGTATCAGTTCGACAAATGGCGCGACAAGGGTGCCAGAATGGTATTCCGTTTTGTAATGGATAACCCCAATTACATCCCCGAGAATCCCGACATGGAGAGAATGGATATTCCTCAGTGGCTCTATGACGAGCTTCTTGAAGAGAATGCAGAGGATGAGGGCGCCGGCGTATTCTATAACGGCGAGACAATCCTTAACCTTCTCGGTGGTATCGGATTTTCACCAAACTATAAGAGTAAGCTCTTACTTGACTATCACAGAAAAGCAATTGAGGCAATTGCCGAAAGATATGACGATCCTTCAATCTGCGCATATGTAGAGGTGGGAAGCCTTGGTCACTGGGCTGAGTTCCATACATGGCCCACAGGAACAGGTGAGTTCCCCAACCCCGAACTTGCACAGCAGTATATGCAGCCCTATGTGGATTACTTCCACAATGTAAAGGTTGGTATCAGAAAACCCTATGCACTTTCTAAAGAGAATAACTGGGGTCTTTACAACGATGTATTCGGTGTAGGCTCAGACGGAGCTACACCTACCTTCCTTGAGTGGGCAGCAACAGGAAACACTGATATGCCCGAGGGAACAGAGGATGATATTAAAGCATCAGCAATGCCCGAGTGGTGGAAGCTTAACTATTCAGGCGGTGAGTTCTCCAACGGTGACTTCAGAATCAATGCTCAGGACAGCACCATCTGTGCGGTTCTTGACCAGATCAGAGACAGCCATACCACATGGTTGGGACCCTGCTCAGGTTGTGACCTTAAGGTAGGCCAGGAGGATAATGACAAGTATCTTTACAATGCGGAAGTAATGTTTAAGACCATGGGTTACAGATATAATCTTGTATCCATAACAAAAGATTCCGTAATGGCTCCCGGAAAGAGCTACGATCTTGCTCTTACCTGGAACAACTCAGGTGTTGCACCTATTTACTACAACTGCCCCGTTACCGTATATCTTGTAAACAGCGACGGAGAGTCTGTTGCAAGTGCAATTTGCGACGGTGATACCACAGAGTGGTTGCCCGGAAGATCTTCATGCTCCGCTTCTCTTGAAATACCTGCAGATCTTAAAGAGGGTGAGTACACCCTTGCTGTTAAGATGGTAACAGGTGATGACAATGCACAGGCTATCAGCCTTGCAATGGAAGGACAGGCAGAGGATGGCGGATATGTTCTTTATCCTGTAAATGTTTCTTCTAATGAAGAAGAAGTGGCTGAGCCTGCAGAGAGCAGCGAAGAAGAGAGCGCTGTTGAGAGCACTGAGAGCGTTGAGGAGCCTGCTAAGAAGACAAATACCGGTGTTATAGTAGCCGTTTGCGTAGCAGCTCTTGCACTTATCGGTGGTGGCGCTTACGCTTTCACAAAGAAGAAAAAGGATGAATAAAATGGCATCAGAATTGTTTCACTATGATTACAAAACAACCGGAACCTGT
>JAILPU010000242.1 GCA_024699395.1 Lachnospiraceae bacterium
TAATTCTTCTATCTCCAGTTCCATGGCGCCGATGATGCCTATTTTTTTCATATATAATCTCCTGTATAAATTTTAGATGAAAGATTGCAATATGCTATTGAGCAAAGACAAAGGTCGTGTTTTTTCACGGCCTTTTCTTTATATCAAATTATTAAGCAACGCATATTTTTATGAGCGTCTTTTTTGTATGCGTTGAGTTTCGCGGGATTATTTACGCATATGAGATTATTGCGTTAAACTCACCGGCCATATTATTCCGGGTAGACAAGGCGGTCTTCGGTAATGTTGTAGAGCACCTCGTCTAAATATCTGCGGGCGTTGTACTTTGCCATGTTGAGGTTCATGTCGAGATAGTTGCCGCAGTCTTTGGGGGAGGCCCCGGGGACGTTGCCTTCAAAGTCTCTTACGAACTCAAACATTTCGGTGACAAGGGGCAATACATCCCGGGATGAAAGGTCTCCTGTAAGGAGCATATAAAACCCTGTGCGGCAGCCCATGGGTCCAAAGTAAACGGTTCTGTTGGCGAAATCCGGGTGATTTCTTAAAAAGGTGGCGCACAGGTGCTCGGTTGTATGAATCTCCGCCGTGTTCATAACAGGTTCATCATTGGGGGAAGTCATACGAAGATCAAAGGTGGTTACGGTTTCATTTCCCACAGGGTCTTTTCTTGAAACGTAAACACCGGGTTTAAGTTTAATATGATCGATTGTGAAGCTTGTGATTTTTTCCATTAAAGATCCTCAACTTTCTGTAATAAAAAAAGTAAATTTCTTTATTGTATCTTTTCTTTAAGAAGGCGGGTTATAACAGGGGCATTTGCTGATTTTAGTCCCCGGGCCTTTTCTATAAGTTCATCAATTTTTTCGGGAGTATTCTCATTTAAATAGATATCAGCCAGATCCAGATAGGAGCTTTTAACGTCAGAACCTATTGAGACCGCATATTCGCAAATGGATTTTGTTTCATCAAAAAAGCCCTCTTTAAAGAGCTTCTGTTCCCAAATACTTAATATATGTGCAAGTTCGGTAAAGCTTTCGTCGTATTCCGAAAGAAGGGAGATATTGGCGGTGCCGTATTCCAACTTAAGATCCGTATTGGTATATCCGGTGAAATTGACTATTTTGCATTCCGATAAAACACGAAGCCTGTTTATACAGTCCTTAACGGTGGAATCTTCATTCAAGATATCCACAGGAAGCTTATCAAGGGGAATGGTTATATAGTCCAGACTGTCCAGGGATTTCTTCCTTACGAAGTTTGATTTTCTTTCCCGTTCCCAGAAATCGTTTTCAGCTTTGGTCTCCTTGGAATTATTCATTCTGTTTGCAAGACTTACGGCAATTCCCAATATGATTACGCTTGCCAAAATAGCAAAATTCATTTATAATATCCTTTCAGAGTCAGTAGGAGGATAAAGCTATGTTCAACTTTAACAGTAGAAAAACCAAGAGAATCATTTCAGGTATAATCATCGCTGTTGTAGTAATCGCAATGCTCATACCTACTTTAGCATATTTTTATTGATTGTTCAATGAACCCCAAAAGGGCTGTTTTGGAAAGGGATCAGGCGTATTTCAATGAAATCGGTTTTAAAAGGAAAGCTTTTTGGCGTAGCCGTCAGTGTGCTCGGCATGAGTTTATGTGCCCCCGCAGCAGTTAGAGCTGCAGAGAGCGATGTTATCAGGAACGGTGTTTTCGCCGACACTGTTGACCTTGGAGGATTAAATGTAAGTGAGGCCAAGGCAAAAGTAGAGGATTATGTGGAGTCTCTCAAGGAGAACGAGGTTGTGTTTGTGGTTTCCGACAACAAAGAGGTGACCGTAAGCGCGGGGGATCTGGGTATCAGCTGGGCAGACGAGGATATAATCGACGAGGCGCTTAAGATAGGAACCGAAGGCAATATCATTGAAAGATACAAAGCCATTAAAGATCTTGAACACGAAAACAAGGTTTTTGACGTTTGTGTTTCTGCCGACAGAGAAACGGTGGAGAGTGTAGTTACAAATAAATGTACCCAGTACGACAGACCCGCCAAGAACTATTCATTAAAAAGAGAGGGCGGTGCCTTCACAGTTGTGGATGGTCAGACAGGATACGGTCTGAATATCGAAGAATCCGTGGATGAGATTATGGATTATCTTGAGAATTCATGGGACAAGACCGGTTGCGTCATAACCCTTCCCGTGGAGGAGACACTTCCCAAGGGAAATAAGGAAGAGCTTTCACAGGTTAAAGATCTTCTTGGTTCCTTTACCACATCGTATTCCTCAAGCGGAAGCTCAAGAAGCGCCAATGTGGCCAACGGATGCAACCATATAAACGGTACCACCGTATATCCCGGGGAAACATTTTCCACCTATAAAACAGTTTCTCCCTTTACCGAAGCTAACGGTTATTATCTTGCGGGTTCCTACCTTAACGGAAAAGTAGTGGACAGCTTCGGAGGCGGTATATGCCAGGTGTCCACAACCCTTTATAACGCCGTACTTTTAGCGGAACTTGAGGTGACGGAGAGAAATAATCACTCCATGATAGTATCTTATGTATCTCCTTCTGCGGATGCGGCCATCGCCGAGAGCGCAGGTAAGGATTTCTGCTTTAAGAACAATACGGATTATCCCATTTATATAGAAGGATATACCAACAACAAACACATAACATTTAATATATACGGTAAGGAAACCAGAGATCCCAACAGAACGGTTAAATATGAGAGCGAGGTTTTAGAGACCATGACCGCTTCCCACGACAATATTTATGCCGACGGATCTCACGGTATAGGATATATCGTTACCGAGAGTTCTCATACAGGATACAAGGCAAGACTTTGGAAGATCG
This sequence comes from Lachnospiraceae bacterium, assembly GCA_024699395.1. Lineage (GTDB taxonomy): Bacteria > Bacillota > Clostridia > Lachnospirales > Lachnospiraceae > Acetatifactor. Next base: position 2,839 of record JAILPU010000242.1, read on the forward strand.
TATACGAGAACGGCGCCGAGGTTTCCAGGGAGATAGTTAACTCCTCAACGTATAAGCTGGTTCCCAGATCGGCGACAGTGGGTGTAGCTACAGAGGATCCCAATGCCTATAACGAAATTATGGCGGCTATAGGAACGGGAAGCATCGATCATGTTAAAGCGGTGATCGCACAGATCCAGGCAGGGGCAGTACCCGCACCGGATCCCGCACAGGAAGCGCCCGCAGAACCTCAAGGGGAGCCTGCTCAATAGGAAACTGAGACAACAGGTTTTGTATATGAGAGACGGTAAGTTACCCGAAAATGAATATTGTCGTTCTGTTGTAAGACAGATTAAAAATAAGACGGATAATATTTTAAAAGGCGCATCCTATGGGGAGGATTGCGCCTTTTTTGCGGAAATAAAAGGAAATATCATCAGTGTTTTTGCAGGGGGGACAACCGAATTTGTCCCTGTTGAAAACTATTTTTATGAAGCGGCCGCAAAGATTTTGTCAAAGAAAGGCAGGCTTATTGGTTTCAATGTGTTTTTGATTTTGCCGGGGGACAGGGATGAAAGTTTCCTCAAAGAAATTGTGAAAAAGGCAGATGAAACAGCCGGAAAGCTTAACAGTGCAATTGCCTCTTTTAAAGTGACAAGTGATAAAAATCTAGGGGTTGTTACGGTATTTGTTGATGCACTGGGAGAGGTAATAAATTATAATAAGAGTGGAGTGCTTTTGGAAGAAGAAGACAGCCTTATCCTTTCGAGACATATAGGTCTGGAGGGAACTTCGATCCTGGGCACTTTGAAAGAGAAAGAATTAAAAGATTACTACCCTTCCTACTTTGTGGAGGAGGGGATGGGTTTTAACCGTTATCTCAACGTATCAAAAGATATAGAGGAAGCCTTTAATGCGGGATGTAATGTGGTATATCCTCTGGGCGAAGGGGGTATACTTGGGGGATTAAGGGAATTCGGAATTGCTTTTGATACCGGATTTGAAATTAATCTTAGGAGCATTCCCGTAAGACAGGAAACAGTAGAGATAACAGACAGGCTTGATGTAAATCCCTATGAACTAAGATCGGGAGGATGCCTTATTTTATCGGCTAAAGACGGCGAGGAAGTTGTGGAAACTCTGGGTGAAAAAAACATACCCGCAGCCGTTATAGGACATATTACCAAAGACAAAAAGAGAATACTGCTCAATGAGGGAGTGGTGAGGTACCTTGACAGGGCGGCGGTTGACTCTTTATATACCATCAAATAAAGGGAGGTTAATATGAGAGACGAATTGTTGGCGATTATCGAAAAAAACAGCAGAATAGGCATAAGCGACCTGGCGGCCATGCTTGGCGTGGGTGAAGACCTGGTTGTAAATGAGCTGGCGGCCCTTGAAGCGGAGGGGATTATCTGCGGATATCATACCCTTATCAACTGGGATAAGACCGATATAGATACGGTTACAGCTCTTATAGAGGTGAGAGTTACACCTCAGAGAGGCGAAGGTTTTGACAAGATAGCGGAGAGGATATACAAGTATCCCGAGGTAAGAAGTGTTTATCTTCTTTCCGGCGGCTATGATCTTATGGTAACTCTTGAGGGTAAGACCCTTAAGGAGGTTTCCGGTTTTGTGTCCGAAAAGCTTTCGGCCCTGGATACCGTCATAAGTACGGCCACTCATTTTATCCTTAAAAAATATAAGGATCACGGAACGGTATTTGTTCAAAAGGAAATTGACGAAAGAGAGATGATAATACCATGAGAAATCCATTGGCAGATAAAGTAGTAGAGATAAAGCCCTCGGGCATAAGAAAGTTTTTTGATATAGTGACTGAGATGAAGGATGCCATCTCTTTGGGTGTCGGTGAACCTGATTTTGACACACCCTGGCATATAAGAGATGAGGGAATCTACTCCCTTGAGAAGGGAAGAACCTTTTATACATCCAATTCCGGATTGAAGGAATTAAGGCAGGAAATCTGCAATACCCTTAAGAGAAAACAGGGACTTGATTACGATCCTCTTAAAAATGTACTTATAACCGTGGGAGGAAGCGAGGCTATAGATATAGGATTAAGAGCAATGCTCAATCCCCAAGATGAGGTTATCATCCCTGAGCCCAGCTATGTTTCCTATGAACCCTGTACCATTTTGGCAGGGGGTACTCCCGTTATTATCAATCTTAAAGCCGAGAATGATTTTAAGCTTACGGCTGAGGAACTTAAGGCAGCTATTACCGATAAGACCAAAGTGCTTATCCTTCCTTTCCCCAATAACCCCACGGGTGCTATCCTGGAGAAGGAATATCTTGAGGAACTTGCAAAGGTTATAATAGAAAATGACATTTATGTCATGTCTGACGAGATTTACTCCGAACTTACATATACCTCAAAGCATGTGTCCATAGCAACCATGGAGGGCCTTAAGGAGAGAACAATTCTTATAAACGGTTTCTCCAAGGCTTATGCCATGACAGGATGGAGACTGGGCTATGCCTGCGGTCCCGAAGAGATTATAAAGCAGATGACCAAGATTCATCAGTTTGCTATAATGTGTGCTCCCACCACCAGCCAGTATGCTGCGGTTGAAGCTCTTAAAAACGGTGATGACGATATAGAAAAAATGAGAATGGAGTACAATCAGAGAAGACGTTTCCTTTTGAAGCGATTTGACGAGATGGGACTTCCCTGCTTTGAGCCCGGCGGAGCATTTTATGTATTCCCCTGCATTAAGGAATTCGGACTTACCAGTGACGAGTTTGCCACAAAGCTTCTTGAGGAGCAGAAGGTGGCTGTTGTTCCCGGAACGGCTTTCGGTGTAAGCGGAGAAGGTTTCTTGAGAATATCCTATGCTTATTCCTTGGAGCAGTTAAAGGAAGCGCTGGGACGTATCGAAGTATTTATCAACACTCTCAGAGAAAAGAAGAATTAAGATGCATATAATATTACATCAGCCGGAAATACCTTCCAATACCGGAAATATAGGAAGGACCTGTGTGGCTACCGGAAGCTCGCTTCATCTTATAGAGCCTTTGGGGTTCAGAATCGATGAAAAAAGCTTAAAGCGTGCAGGTATGGATTACTGGGACAAACTTGATGTCACCAGATATATCAACTTTGCGGAATTTAAGGAAAAACACCCCGGGGCTGTTATATGGATGGCCACCACGAAGGCTAAGAAATCCTATACGGAAGCGGACTTTAAGGATACGGATTATATTATGTTTGGCAAGGAGAGTGCAGGTATCCCCGAGGAGTTTCTCGTGGAGAATGAGGATCACTGTATAAGGATACCCATGATCGGAGACATAAGGAGCTTAAACCTTGCCAATTCCGTGGCGATTGTTTTGTATGAAGCTTTAAGACAAAATGATTTTAAGGGTATGAATACAAAGGGTGCCCTTCACAGACTGAACTGGAATTCCGATTTGGAGATGCCATGATCGAGGTTAAGAATCTTACAAAAAAATATGGAGATCATTACGCCGTGAGAGACCTTTCTTTCAATATTGAGGAAGGTCTTATCTATGGTTTTTTGGGACCCAACGGTGCGGGTAAATCCACTACCATGAATATGATAACGGGATATCTTGCGCCTTCTTCGGGAACTGTTGTGGCGGAGGGTTTCGATATAGTTAACGAGCCTGAAAAGGCAAAGGCTCTTATCGGGTATCTTCCTGAGATTCCCCCTCTTTATCCTGATATGACGGTTTCGGAATATCTTACTTTTGCCGCCGAATTAAAGGGGGAAAACAAAAAAGAGGTTAATAAAAGAGTCCCGGAGGTCATGGATAAAACAGGAATAACTTCCATGAAGGACAGACTGATAAAGAACCTTTCAAAGGGATATAAGCAGAGAGTCGGAGTTTCCCAGGCAATTTTGGGAACACCGAAACTTATTATACTGGACGAACCCACCGTGGGACTCGATCCCAAACAGATTATAGAATTCAGGGAGCTTATAAAGGAATTATCTAAGGAGCATACCATATTAATAAGTTCCCATATTCTTTCGGAGATAAGTGTTGTATGCGACAGACTCCTTATACTGGTTAAGGGTGAGTTAAGAGCGTTTGGAACTCCCGACGAAATAAAGGAGTCAGTTTCCAAAAACAAGGTGATATCCCTTAAGGTAAAGGGAAGCGCTTCAAGCCTTGAAAGTATTTTATCCGATATGGAATCGGTGGAGAGCTTTACCGAAATCAAATCGGAGGGAGATTTTTCATCTTCTGAGATTACACAAAAAGAGGGAAAAGATATAAGGGAGGAACTTTTTAATAGACTTTGCAAAGAGAGGCTTCCCATATATGAGCTTGTATGCCATGAAAAGACCCTTGAGGATGCGTTTATAGAACTTACGGGTCAGAACCGGGAGATATAAGATGATTGCCATAATAAAAAGAGAATTACAATCTTATTTTAGAACCTTTATAGGGTATCTGTTTGTGGCTGTCACTCTGTTTTTCCTGGGAATGTATTTTGTTATGTATAACCTTTTGCAGGGACGGCCTTATTTTTCATATATGGTTTCCGGCGCTGTGAGCGTGCTGCTTATAAGTATTCCGGTGCTTACCATGAAAGTCCTTGCGGAGGAGAGAAAAAACAGGACCGACCAGCTTATACTTACTGCTCCCGTGAGCGTGTTTAAAATAGTTTTCGGTAAATTTATTGCACTTTGCATCGTATATCTTATTCCTGTGGGAATAGCATGCCTTTTCCCCGTTATATTGGGAAGGTTCGGTTCTTTCCCCATGGGAATGGCCTATCTTGCACTCTTCGGGTTTTACCTTTACGGGATTGCGGCTATTAGTTTGGGATTATTTGTAAGCGGTCTTACGGATAATCAGATTGTTGCGGCAGTAATGGGCTTTGTGGTTATCTTTTTGGGATATATAATGAGTGGCCTTACAGCCATGATTTCCGACTCCCACAAGATGGTAATAAAGTTTCTGGGATGCTTTGATATGGCGGGAAGATTTAACAGGATGTTAAGCGGAACCCTGGAGGTGGGTGCCATTGTTTATTTTCTCACCATAATTGCTTTAGCTTTGTATGCCTCCGTATTTGTTATTGAAAAGAGACGCTACAATATAATAGACAATAAGCCTCTGGCTTTCTGTAACATTGCCACAGGACTTCTTTTTGTGGGAAGTCTTATTCTTCTTAACCTCTGTGTGGGGGAACTGCCGGAGGAATATGCCAATGTGGACCTTACCCACTCAAAGCTCTACACATTGTCAGAGACTACGAAGGAATATATTTCGGGAGTGGACAGGGATATTACCCTATATGTTTATGCGGATGAAACAAGCTGTGACAGGACGGTGGATCACACCCTTAAGAGATTTGAGGATTTAAGCGGTTTCGTAAATGTGGTTTATGTGAATCCCACCACCAATCCTTTATTCTATGAAAAGTACTCAGACACCCCCATCTCCAATAATTCCGTTGTGGTGGAATGTGCCGGAAAAAACAGAGTTGTCGACTATAACGAACTTTACAAAATATCCTATGACTATGAGGAATACAAGGTCACGGGAAAGCTTAATTCTTCCGTCACGGGATACGATGCGGAGGGAAGAATCCTTGGAGCCATCGACTATTGCCTAAATGACAACAAGGCCCTTGTATATGTGCTTTCGGGTCATGGTGAAAACAAATTAAGCGAGAAATTCATGGATTCCTTTGAAAAGCTTAATGTGGAATACAAAGAACTTGACCTTATGCGTGAAAGCGAAATCGACCCAAAAGCATCGGTTATTGTGATCAATGCCCCCACTGCTGATATAACAGAGGCTGAGGC
>JAILPU010000255.1 GCA_024699395.1 Lachnospiraceae bacterium
ACAGACAATTCCTGGATGGCGAGTCCCATCTCTTTCTTCTCATCGACGGAAAGATTTGTGATTTCTTCCGGGGTCATTGTCTTCGTGGAATACTCTCTTGTAATTGTTTGATTCAAATGTTTTTTGGTTACAAGCACATTAACCTTGATACGGCACTTTATCTGCTTTAAAGCCTGAATAAGGAAATCCTCCCCGGACATGTAATAAATTACCGTCTCCAACGTATCCTCTCTGTCATATTTGTCCAGCATGTATTTGTTGACAAAAGATTTTAATTTGAAGGGTACCTCCTCGTCCTCCAATATTTCCTGCAGCTTATACTTGGAGCTTATAAATATCTTGGTGGTATCCTGAATACAGTATCTGTCATTTTCGTATACGGACTTTTTCATCAGGTATCAATCTCCTCAATATTCCCGGCGCTGAGTCTCACCGCATCCAGAACTGCTTTTTGGGTAAGTCCCGATTCGTTAACCAGCTCATCCACCGTCACATTTCTTCTAAGATCCTCTTTAAGCTTTTTCGCAGCGTCGTACACCTTGTTAACCTTGGCTTCCACTTTGCTGTCACGCTTTTTACATTCCTCGGATTCGGCTATAATCTCCTCCATGGCATCCATAACGGCTCTTGCCATATCCGCATCGAAATCCTCGGTACTTGTAATTTGCTCAAGGGAACTTACAAAAAGAGTAAGAGCCACATTGCCCTCACCTATAAGATCCTCTATAAGCACCCCCTGACCGGCATAAAGCTTTGCAATATCAGTGACATTCTTAAGACAGCTCTTTATAAGAAGTTTTGTTGAATCGCTGTCGCCGTTTTGAACCTCCAAGATAACCCTAAGTTTCTCAGCCTCCGACAGTTCCTCCACGTTCTTTAATTCTTCCATATAAAGGCCAAGATAATCCGTATCTTCGCTGTTAAGCTCCGGTTCTTCCTCGTATTCATCCACGCTTATGTTCTTGGCCTTAAGATACTCATATACGGCCTCCAACTTATCCTTGGGAAGAATATCCTTAAAAAATTCCTCCACATCGGCGGAATAAACCAAATTGTGATTGTCTCTGCCCTTTTTGACAAGTTCTTTTATCTTACTGTTAAATAATTCTTCGTTCATTATCCCTTACATCAACCCGATTCAAAAATCAATCGGTTAGTCCTTTCATCCGGTTCTCTTTAAGTATAATTAAGTATTATTTGAAATGCTCATGGCTGAAAAGATGGTCATTGCAGTATTCTCTGTTTCCGATGCACTTCGAGCAGATTCTGAAATCCAACTCGGGATTGGTCTCACTTGTTCTTCCGCATATAGCACACTTATGGAGCATTGTGGCATAGGAATTGCTCTCGGAGACCGCTTTCATAAACTGCATCTTTCTTGCCGCCTGTTTCGGTGTAAGGCTTCTTCCCTTTTTTAATACACAGAAATAGAAAATAATAAAGTTGACAAAGGTAGCTCCCACTGCAAAAGCTGTGTAAGGGTTCCCGGAAATTATGCATTCCCATACAAGCCATCCCGCATATATAAAGCCCAGATATTTAACCTTAACGGGCACAATAAACATAAGGAGCACCGAACTGTTGGGATACAATGCCGCGAAGGCAAAGAATATGGACATGTTAAGATAATAAGTGGAATAATAAAGACTTCCCACCCCGGATATAGAAGCCAGTGTCAACGCTGTCTCGTTAAGGTGCATGAATCTAACCGTAAAGAGGCATAAAAAGGAAGCAATAACAGTAATTGCTACGCCGCCAAGAAGATAGATAGTATATCTTTCAGCTCCCAGTGTTTTTTCAAGAGTGGTACCTATACTGTAATAAAAAAACAGCATAATTATGGTAAAGATGTCCAAACTACTCTGAGGAGGCACCAAAAGCCAGGTTACAATCCTCCACACCTCGCCGTGCATTATCTTATAAGGGTCCAGCAAAATATAATTAAACACCCCAGGAACAGTATACGCAAGCAAGTACCCCACTGCATATAAAGCGATGAAAATAAGTGTAAGATTTTTGATGCCGAAGTTCCTTCTTTTTCTTTTAAAATCCATATTTTATAAGTCCTTTTTCCTTTATATTAAGGTACAAAATAATCCTTGTACATTTTATCAAAGT
>JAILPU010000275.1 GCA_024699395.1 Lachnospiraceae bacterium
TAGATATGTGCTTAACGCCGTGACCTTAGAAACCATTGAGGAAGTAAGAAAGGTTTGTGAATCCTTTGAGGCTTCGGATGTGAAAGTCGTTCAAATAGCAGTGAGCGATATAAACAGTGTGGGAAAATATAATATGTTGAAAGCACAGAATCCGGTGTTTATTTTCTCGTTTACGGTTTGATGAATGTGATCTTGATGATTAAAAATATCACGAATATGCCAAAAGATGTGATGCAATCGGTCCGGTGGGCGTGTCAAAGTGTCGTGACGATACAAAACAGCAGTAGATGTATTGTCGGTCCGGTGGGCGTGTCAAAGTGTCGTGACGATGCAAAATGACGGTGGATGCGTCATTGGATTGATATGTAGGTCAAAGAGATATGGATGGTACAAAAAGATGGGATATCATTCGCGTATGTAAGTCACTGCGTTATGGATGTTACAAACAGACAGAGTATCGATTCGTGTATGTAAGTCAAAGAGGTATGAATGACAGAAGAAGACGGCGGTTGTACTGTGGTTTGGGTGAGAAAGCGACAAAGATATGTATGATACAAACATGAAGTCGAAAGATGAAAGTGCATTCCAAGAAAATAAAGTAAATATCAAGCGCCCCGGAACGGTGATTGCTGCCACAGGAAGTTCAAACGGAAAAACTCTCATAACCTGCGGTCTGTTACAGGCTATGTTAAACAGAGGGTTGAAACCTGTTTCATTTAAATGCGGGCCTGATTATATAGATCCCATGTTTCATAAGAAAGTACTGGGAGTGGATTCCGATAACCTGGACATATTTTTTGCGAAGGAAGAGGGAATCAGAGAAACAGTTGCTAAAAGCTCAGGGGATTATACCATTATAGAGGGTGTTATGGGGCTCTATGACGGAATGGATGTTAAAAGCAAAAAGGCTTCGGCCTATGATGTTGCCACAGTCACCAATCTTCCTGTGATACTTTTGGTGGATGCCTCCGGGGCAGGGCGTACCCTTATATCTGTAATAAAGGGTATGCTTATTGATGATGATAACAAGCTTATTAAGGGTATCATCCTTAACAAGATTTCCACAGGCTTTTACAACAGGTTTAAGCCTGTTATCGAAGAGGAACTTGAACGGTCGGGATTCGGGCATGTCAAATGTCTGGGAGGTATACCGAAGGTTCAGGATATATCTATGGACAGCAGACATTTGGGATTAAAGCTTCCATGGGAGATTCCGGGAATCAAAGACCAAATTGAGAAAATGGGCAGTGTTATAGAGAATAACTGCGATGTGGACGGACTGTTAAAGATAATGGAGGACGTCCCGGGGATATCGGTGAACAGGCAGGTTGACATCTTTGGTGAAAATGAAAGCAGAATCCATCCGGTCATAGCGGTTGCAATGGATGAGGCGTTTTGTTTTTATTACGGAGAGAATTTTAAGCTTCTTGAAAAATTCGGAGCAAGGCTTAAATATTTTTCGCCCATACATGATGAAAAAATACCGGATGGGGCAGCAGGATTAATCCTGGGAGGAGGCTACCCGGAACTGTTTCTTAATGAGCTGGGAAGCAACCTGACGATGTTATCTTCGGTGAAAAATGCCATCGAAAGAGGTATGCCCTCCCTTGCGGAATGCGGTGGTTTTATGTATCTTCATAAAGCGATTCTCGATAAGGAGCAAAACAGTTATCCCATGGTGGGAGTTATTGATGGGGAGTGTTTTTACACACCCAAACCTGTCAGGTTCGGATACATGGAGATTAAGGGGATTAATCCCATAACTAAGAATAAGTGTTTTTGTGATATAACCGGTATAAAGGGTCATGAGTTTCATTATTACGACAGTACCTGTAACGGTGAGTGTTTTGTGGCGGGGAAACCCTTGCAAAGTAATGAGTGGACCTGCATGATAGGAGACGAAAATAAACTTTGGGGCTTCCCTCATTTTTATTACGGCTCTTTAAAAGATATTGCTAAAACCTTCGTGGACAGGTGCGCGGATTTCGGAGGAAGATAGATGGATAATTCTGAGAAGTTTTTTGCCAACAAAGATTGCAAATATTATCCATGCCACAGTACAAGCGAGGATATCAACTGCCTTTTTTGCTTCTGCCCCCTGTATAACATGGATTGCCCCGGCAACTATATTATGACCGAAAAAAACGGAAAGCTTATAAAGAATTGCAAGAATTGCCTCTTCCCCCACGTGCCCTCCAACTACCCGATCATCATGGATTATTTGAGAAAGTAACTTAAGAGATTATTCAAAAGCAAGAAAAAATAAGATGCAGACAGTGAAGTTACCGCCATAAAAAAGAAGACAAAAAAGGTCGAGCCCTCACCAATAGGGGGTGTGGGTGCCTCTTTTATCTTCTTTTTTTGTATTATATCATATATACTGATTATATGCCAATTATAAAAGAGTAACTCCCGGCTCAAAGGGGAGGGGAAAGAAATATCGGGCGCATTCGAAATGTAGTATGTGATAAGGACAATATGAATAAAAGATCCTGAGATTTGAGGGTGAAAAATGGAGAAGATAATTGTATATCATGGCAGTAATGTTGAAGTAGCAGAACCGAGAATTCTTCAAAATGGTTTTTACAAGGATTTCGGATATGGATTTTATTGTACCAAATATGAGAAACAGACAAAACGTTGGGCAATGACTCGTAAAGGATGTGCTGTTGTTAACAGATATAAATATGCGGATAATAAAGAACTAAAAATTAAATCTTTTCCGGAGATGACAGACGAATGGCTTGATTTTGTAGCAGAATGCAGGAGGGGAACACTTCATGATTATGACATTGTGGAAGGCCCGATGGCAGACGATCAAGTATGGAATTTTGTAGAAGATTTTATGGAAGGGCGCATTACCAGAAAAGCTTTTTGGGAGATTGTAAAATTTAATCATCCCACGCATCAGATAGTTTATTGTACAGAGGAAGCATTAAAGACTCTTGAATTTGAAGGGAGCGATACATTGTGAAAAATAAATATTTCCCGGAAGAAGATATAGAAAAGGATGATTTGTTTTTTGTTTGCTATATGGTTGAGAGAGTGTCGCGTCACATTCATCAAAGAAATAGCTATGTAGTAAATTCAATCGGAAAAGATGGACTGTACCATTTGCTTAGCGTTGCAAATGTACTTCATGCGGAGAATCCCTTAAAGGTAGAAGATGACTGGATTAGGGATTATAATCTTGAATCCGGTGATTTTGATATTACAAAAGTTGACAGAGATTTAGCAGAGAGAATACCCACCGCACTTGAGATGGGGAAGGTATATCAGAGGTTAATTGTTGATACTATGAATTCCAAGGAAGACTATGTGGATGGAATTATTAGGGTATACAATAACGAACTTTGCGATGTGATAGATAATTACAATTGCAGTGCTTTTTATGAGCCCTCGTACGTTATTGCAAGAGCCTATCAGGCAGGAGGCTTCTAAAGAATTGAAGGAAAATAACGAGATATAGTAACATAAAAATTGCACAGTAACATAATTAATGTTACTGTGCATAAAAAATGTTATCGATAAAGGGTACTTGAGATTTTTGAAAAAGTGCGGATAACAGGACTTGAACCTGCACGGGATGTCCCACCAGAACCTAAATCTGGCGCGTCTGCCAATTCCGCCATATCCGCAAAATTTAATAGTTGGGTAAAAAAAAGAGCCCTACAGGCTCCAGTGAGGCATCGGGGACTCGAACCCCGGACAACTTGATTAAAAGTCAAGTGCTCTACCACCTGAGCTAATACCCCAAATTATATGAAACAGGGCTAGCTGGATTCGAACCAGCGAATGCAGCAGTCAAAGTGCTGTGCCTTACCGCTTGGCGATAGCCCTTTATATTACACCCAACGTCCCAAAAGGGGAGGGTGGCTAGAGGGGCTCGAACCCTTGACATCCAGAACCACAATCTGGCGCTCTACCAACTGAGCTATAGCCACCATATCACGGTTAACCCGCTCGCAGTCACCTGCAAAAAGTTTTACCTATGTAAAACAAAAATGTGCCCGAAGGGATTCGAACCCCCGACCCACG
>JAILPU010000012.1 GCA_024699395.1 Lachnospiraceae bacterium
AAAAGAACGAGGAGGATGCCATTGCATTTAAGCAGGCATTTTCAGCTATTGGTCAGGCAAGACTTATGAGCGTTTATCAGAAGCTTTTTGCGGAATATAATCAGCTCTGCGCTCAGATCCTTATGACCAAGAACAATATAATGGATCCCGTCAACAGAAAAAATGCAAAGAATACCTTTGAGAAACTCCTTGATATGGGAGTTATTCCCATTGTTAACGAGAATGATACCGTTGCTACATACGAGCTGGGAATCGGTGATAACGATACACTTTCAGCCATTGTTGCATCCCTTATCGATGCGGATCTTCTTGTTCTTTTAAGCGATATTGACGGCCTTTATACCGACGATCCCCGTGAAAACAAGGAAGCAAGGTTTATTGAGGTTGTGGAGAAGCTTGACGAGTCCTACATGAACATGGGTAAAAATACAACAGGTTCGTCTGTGGGAACGGGCGGAATGAACACCAAGCTCTGCGCTGCCAAGATTGCTACCAATTCCAACATTGACATGGTTATCGCCAATGCCAAGGATATCGGTGTTATTCACAGAATAATGGACGGAAAGAATATAGGAACTTTGTTTAAAGCAAACAAGGACGATTCCTTCAATCTTTATGAATATATTGACACTATTCATCAGGAGGATTGATCTATGAATATGGATGAAAAAATCGCCCGCATAAATGAGCTTTATCACAAATCCGTTAAGGAAGGCCTTACGGAGGAGGAAAAAGAAGAGCAGAAGAGGCTCAGACGGGATTATATTGACAGTGTCAAAGGAAATCTTAAGGTTCAGCTTGATAACATCCGTATAGTTGAAAAGGACGGAAGCGAACACAAGCTTAATAAACGGGCATGATAAATACTAAACGGGAATTAAGAAAAGAAGTGCTAAACAGGATGAATGCTCTTGGTGAAGATGAACTTAAAAAGAGCAGGATTCTTATCACTGAGAGGATTCTGGGGCACCAATGGTATTACGGTGCGAAGGACATCCTTATTTTTGCCAGCTACAATAATGAGATAGACACTTCCCTTATAATTGAGGACGCTGTTTTACACGGTAAAAATGTTTATTTGCCAAGGGTTGAGGACAGCGAGATTAGATTTTACAAAATTGAGTCTTTGGATGAACTTCAATTGGGATATAAGGGGATAAGAGAACCAAAGGGCGGTACTCCTATGTATCCCGATGGAGAGAATGCAGATAATGCACTTTTAATAATGCCGGGTGTCTGTTTTGATATGTTTAACAACAGAATCGGATACGGAAAAGGGTTTTATGACCGCTTCCTTTCAAGGAATCCCGCACTTATTCTTAAAAGTATTGCCATAGGTCATAAATGCCAGCTTGTGGAAAAAATAGAAGCCGAAGACAATGATATTAAACCTTATCAGGTTATTTTGGTGTGAAAGGAAAAATTATGAGCGATTTGATTAAATTGGGACAGAATGCGCAGAAAGCCAAATATGCATTGGCAAAGTGCACTTCAAGTCAGATAGATAAGGCCCTTGTTAATATCGCACAGGCTCTTATGGACAACAGTAAGAGTATTATTGAAAAGAACGCTATCGATCTTGATAACGGCGTTAAAAAGGGAATGCATGCCGGTCTTCTTGACAGATTGAAGCTTGACGAGAAGAGAATCGGACAGATGGCACAGGGACTTAAAGAGATTGCAGAACTTAAGACTCCCGTGGGAGAAGTGATTGAAACCTGGGAGAGGCCCAACGGTCTTAATTTCAGAAAAACACGTGTGCCCATCGGCGTTATCGGTATTATTTACGAATCAAGACCAAATGTTACAGCCGATGCCTTCGGACTTTGCTTTAAGACCCAGAATGCCGTTATTTTAAAAGGCGGTTCCGATGCGATTAATTCCAACAAAGTTATCTGTGACATTATAAGAGAGGCTCTTTCAAAGGAAAATATCGATCCCAATGCCGTAAGTCTTATTGAATCCACAGACAGAGAAGTTACCAAAGAATTTATGCATATGAATAAATTCGTGGATGTGCTAATTCCCAGAGGCGGAGCGGGACTGATTCAAAGTGTTGTTAAGGAAAGCTCTATTCCCGTTATTGAGACAGGAACAGGAAACTGCCATATTTATGTGGATGAAACTGCTGATATAGATATGGCTGTTAAGATAATAGACAATGCCAAAACTCAGAGAATAGGTGTTTGCAATGCCTGCGAATCCCTGGTTATTCACAGAAAGGCCCTTGAACCTCTTATGGAGAAATTAAAAGTTCTCTTTAAGGAAAAACATGTGGAATTAAGAGGAGACGAGGCTGTTGTCAATGCCGATTCCGATGCAATAAAAGCTACTGAGGAGGATTTCGGCAAAGAGTATCTTGATTATATTATTTCCGGAAAGACAGTGGATGACATAGATGAGGCTATAGAACATATCAACCGTTACAACACAGGTCATTCGGAATGTATTGTGACCCGTGACATGAAAAATGCGGAGAAATTCTTAAACGAAGTGGATGCAGCCTGCGTTTATGTCAATGCTTCCACAAGATTTTCCGACGGCGGGGAGTTCGGTTTCGGTGCGGAAATCGGAATCAGTACCCAGAAGCTTCACGCAAGAGGACCCATGGG
>JAILPU010000021.1 GCA_024699395.1 Lachnospiraceae bacterium
GCCATGGGAGGCTTTATCTTAGAACTTGAGCTTGCTTTTGTATCCATGAAAAGAATATGTCTGTTGGGAATGATATTGGGCTTTCTCACATTTCCCAAAGCATCGAACATACCCATCTCGGCAATGGCATAGAAATAGATATTGTCCTCACCTATAAACTGATAAACCTGAGCATCATCGTCATTCCACCACTTCTGCCACTCATTGTCGTCAAAGCCCTTTTCCTTTAAGTAGGTTCTGGTAAAGGAAATAGGTGCCCACAATGATTCGGGCCATACCCAGAAGGTAAGATCCTTCTGATCCTCTTTGTCGGGAACAGGCACACCCCACTCCACATTTCCTGAAAGTCTGAAGGGAACCAGTGTTTTACCCGCAGTGTAATGGATATTGTTACTCTCAAGAACCTTCCTTGCTTTATCTCTGTCGTCAAGAGATTTAAACTTGCACATAATGGATTTTCTCTTTTCCTCATCCACAAGCTCATGCTCGGGGAACTCCTTGAAAAGAGCATCCGTGTCCACATCCTCAAGATACTTCTTGGGAATATGAATAAGAGGTTTTTCCAAGAACTCATCAATAATGGTAACTGCGTACTTACGCATATTGGATTTTTGTTTGATCTCGGTCATGTATTCCCTTAAGGAATCGATATCATCTTCCAACTTGTAGTACCAGTTGGTCACATCCACGAAGGAAGGCTTTTTGCCGGAAAGAACGCTGATTGGGTTGATAAGCTCCTGGGGCATATACTGATGACCCAGTGAACACTCGTCCGCATAAGCCTTTTCTGACTGGCATCCCTCAATGGGGCATCGTCCCACAACCTGTCTTCCGTTAAGAATAACTCCCAGCTCATCGTCAAAAAACTGAGGTGTGGAAAGCTTTTCAAGATATCCCTTTTCATAAAGGGTGTTAAAAACCTCAGCCGATGTCTTATCGTGCATCTTTCCGCTCTCGCCGAGAGCAGATGCTCCGAAAAGATTAAGGCTGATGCCGTACTTGTTCAGTGTAGCCTTCTGTTTTATATGATTGGACTCAACATATTCCTTAATGCTTTTATCATATCCGTTTTCTTTAAGCTTTCTGTAGCTTTCAAGTGCGGGAGAACCGTAACAGTCCGTTCCCGAAACAAATATTACATTGTCCTTGCCGATCCTGTCTCTCATAAATCTGGCAAAAACATCAGCATGTACAAACATTCCTCCCACATGTCCGAAATGAAGTTCCTTATTACCGTAGGGCATACCTCCGGTTATCACACAACGCTTGGGAAAAACAGGTTTTTCACCCGGTCTTATTCTGTCATTGTACATATAATAACCTCTCTTTTACATACATTAATACGTCACACGAAAATTGCCACATACTTAAATTCCGACGTCCGGCGCGACCTAATTATTCAACAATTACATTATGTGCAGATAGCACATCATATTGTCGCATTTTTCTATGTAATAAAAATACGTGACCAAACCTAAATATAACACTTAGCGCCTTTGTTTTCAATAGTATCCGGCGCGTCATCACGGCACGGCCACAGTATCTCACTCCTGGTCATGGCACTGCCATAGAAACTCGCTCTTCGTCACAGACACCGCCATAGCATCTCACTCTTCATCATCGGCCCAGCTCAAAGCGCACCTCACTGCGCGCCTCCAGCCCTTTAAGCGTTTAGCCCTCTCTTCTTGTGACATCTGTGTCACAAATCTTCTGCCCACATTCTTGTTGGCTTTTATCTCTTCGATTCCGGACCAGAATCCCACGGTAATGCCTGCCAGATATGCGGCTCCCAGTGCGGTGGATTCCAGACAGCCCGGTCTTACAACCTCTTTGTCAAGGATATCCGACTGAAACTGCATAAGGAGATCGTTTGCTGCGGCACCTCCGTCAACCCAGAGATTTTTAAGGCTTATGCCGCTGTCTTTTTCCATGGCAAACAAAATATCAGCAGTCTGGTAAGCTATGGATTCCAGTGTTGCCCTGATGAAATCCTCCTTGGTGCAGCCTCTTGTAAGTCCCACCACACAGCCTCTTGCCCGGGAATTCCAGAATGGCGCTCCCATTCCGGCAAAAGCAGGCACTATATAAACATCGTTACAGTCCTTACTCTCTTTGGCATATTCCTCCGACTGTGACGCCGTCTTGATCATTCTCATTCCGTCTCTTAGCCACTGTATGGCAGCTCCTCCTACAAAAACGCTTCCCTCAAGGGCGTATCCGGGTTCGTCATCAAAACCCGCCGTAAGAGTTGTGAGAAGTCCGCTTTCGGAGAGCACGAACCTGTTTTTCATGTTCATAAGCATGAAGCACCCGGTTCCGTAGGTGTTTTTCACCTCTCCGGCGTCAAAACAACACTGTCCGAATAAAGCAGCCTGCTGGTCTCCCGCAATTCCCGCCACAGGAATCTGCGCTCCCAAAACGCTCTCATCCGTCATTCCGAAATTATGTCCCGAAGGATAAACCTCGGGAAGAAGGGATTTGGGAATTCCAAAAATATCAAGAAGCCTTTCATCCCACTTCAAATTCACAATGTCATAAAGCATGGTTCTGGATGCATTGGTTCTGTCGGTGGCATGAACTCTGCCCTTTGTCAGATTCCATAAAAGCCAGGTGTCCACGGTTCCAAACAGGAGTCTTCCCTCTTTTGCTTTTTGGGCCGCGCCCTCCACATTATCAAGAATCCACTTAATCTTGGTGGCACTGAAATACGCATCGGGAATGAGACCCGTGGTCTTCCTTATATATTCCGCATCCTCTTTTTTTAAACCTTCTATAATATTGGCGGTTCTCCTACACTGCCACACAATGGCATTGTAAACCGGCTCCCCTGTCTCCTTATCCCAGATAATGCAAGTTTCTCTCTGGTTGGTGATACCCACAGCATCTATTTTCTCAGGTCCGATGCCGGACAAAGCCATGCACTCCACCGCGACAGATAACTGTGAAGACCATATCTCCTTGGGATTGTGCTCCACCCAACCGGGTTGGGGATAAATCTGCGAAAACTCCTTTTGCTGCATCCCACAGATATTGCCTTTTTTGTCAAAAATAATACATCTGGAACTTGTAGTACCCTGGTCTAAGGCCATTATATAATGTTTGTCATCCATACCCTCTTATCCCCCTTTTATACCAAACCGCTCTCCACCTCCGAAAAAGAGGGGAGAGCAATTTTCAAGCGTTTCTTTAATTGTTTTATGTATTAATCCTGAAGTGTAACCTTGGTCATAACAATGTCCGAAACAGGTCTGTCTCTGAAATCTGTGGGTGTCTCAGCAATCTCATTTACAACCTCCATGCCGGAAATAACTTTTCCGAAAGCCGCATATGCGCCATCCAAATGAGGTGCGTCCTTGTGCATAATAAAGAACTGGCTTCCTGCCGAATCGGGATCCATAGCTCTCGCCATGGAAAGAACTCCTGCAGTGTGAAGAAGATTGTTCTCAAATCCGTTCTGAGAAAACTCTCCCTTAATGCAGTAACCGGGGCCGCCGCAGCCTGTGCCTTCGGGATCTCCGCCCTGAATCATGAAGCCATTAATTACTCTGTGAAAAATAAGTCCGTCATAGAAACCCTTCTTAACAAGATCCACAAAGTTTTCAACGGTAACAGGAGCAACATCGGGATAAAGTTCCGCGGTAATGGTCGCTCCGTTATTGATTTCAAATGTAACTATGGGATTTTTAGTATCTGCCATTTTAATAACCTCGCATTTTTATTTATTATTCAAAGTATATCATAACCCTTGTTTTATGCATAGATAGAAACAGCCCATCAGGTACTGTAACGCACACGTTGCGTCGGTGAAAAATTCTTCCGACATATCAATTATTTGGCATTCATACTATAAAAACGACAGGGGAGTAAATTTCACTCCCCTGTCGTTATATTTTTTATTCTTTTTGCAGACTGTGTTTTCCCTCACATCATTGATTAGTTACAATAATTTGGCAAAACACGGAGACTGCGTTTTTAGTCTGAATATCTTGCTCACATTTTCGATTTCCTGCAATACATTTAATCCGCTATACCGGCTATGTATTACAACAATCCGAATAAACTCCCATACATTTAATAATCATCTGCGTTCATTTAATCAGACCCACAGGTTGCATATTACAGACCGAATTTCTTACGTATATCTTTAAATTCACTTGAGACAATAAAGAAACTGTAGGCATCCTTCCAGGTCTTGGAACCGTTTTCAATAGAAGAAAGCCAATAGTTAAGTCCTTCCTCTTCCCCTTCTCTGTCAAAGAAGGTTCTGTAAAGTCTCTTTACCTTCTCCTCCATTGTAAGATTGTATCCCACAAATTCTTCACAGTTAAAGAAGTATGTGGAAAGGCTGTTGATGGACTGTTCTTTCTTAACGATTGCGCTTACCCAGTATTCAAGGCCTGCACCGTCAAAGCTTCTGTCCATGGCTTTGGTGTACATTCTTGCCACAAACTTAGCAAGCTCGGGATTCTTGGAGCAATATTCGTAGTATACGAAATCTCCCACCTTGATTCCTGCGTTGTCACAAATATTTATAAATTCCGGACAGTTGGCCATGGCCTTCATAATAAGCTCTCTGCCTTCTCCGACATCAAGTCTTCCCATCCAGTAAGCAAATCCTCCTGCATCCTCTTCCTTAATGGTGTCTCTGTTTCTTCCCATAAGAACTGCGTACATATCAAGGAGGAAGTCCTCATTCGTTTTTTTCTTGGAAGTGTATTCCTTACCGGATTCTCCCACGATGAAATACTGAACAAGTCTTGCACCGCCAAAAGGCGCTCCGTCTTTATTGTTGGTCTTTAAGATATTGGTCCAGTAATTTACTCCGCTTGGATCCTTGGAAGGATCTCTGTCAAGTAAGAGTCTGTATACTCTGTTTACAAATTCAACAACGGGATCCGATCCGGGATTTACTGTGGGAGCTACAGTGGGTTTCGCTGTGGGTTCACCGGGTTTTGCTGTAGGCTCTCCGGGTTTTGTGGTGGGTGCTCCCGTGGGTGTTGCACCGGGTTTCATCGTAGGCTCACCGGGTTTTGTTGTGGGTGCTCCCGTGGGTGTCGCACCGGGCTTCGTCGTAGGCTCTCCGGGTTTTGTGGTGGGTTCCTCCGTGGGTGTTGCACCGGGCTTCGCTGTAGCCTCTCCGGGTTTTGTTGTAGGTGCTACCGTGGGTGTTGCCGTGGCTGCCGATGCAGGTGTCGCTGTAGGCTTCGCCGTGGGCGCCTTTGTGGGTGCCGCCGTGGGATTCTTTGTGGGAGTCGCTATAGGTGCCTCTGTGGCAATGGGCATTCCATATGGTTCAAAGCGAAGCTCTTCCACAGGATTTCCGTTATCAAATCCTATCCTGTAAGTGCCGTTAGACATAATCACCCCGGCATCATCGGGATAAACAAGATTGCATTTTTCAATTTTGATAAAATTTGTTATATCGCCAATAGCCATTCTCATACTTTTAACGTATATATAAGAATCACTAATGGTAAGAGATCCGTTTCTAATCCCGTTAACGATTCCGTAACCGGCATATACTTCCATATTGGCGTCAACTATACTAAGATTCTTGTCAAAATAAATTCCGGAACCGTTCGCCTCTATTGTAAGCTTTCCATCTCCGGTAAGAACCGTATTGTTGTCAACCTTAATGGTTCCCCCCAGATGAGAATCAGAATCCACACTCAGTGTAATTCCGTCCACATCAGTATTAATGATATAGGGATCACTGTTTGCGCTATATTCACTGTCTCCCTTTATATGAAGTGTACGAGTACTGAAATCATAACTGAATACTCCGTCACCTGTGATATCATCCCAGTTCATAGGGCTGACATCGATTCCGCACACTTTTAAGTTGAAGTTTGAAGAGGTACCTGTAGGAAGGGCTGAGGGTACCGTAAATAAATCTATAGGTCCGGGTATATTGGTTGGACCGGGTTGATTGGTGGGTATAGCAAAAGGTGTCGGTGAATCTGTATCCGGTACCGTAGGCACAAATCCTTCTCCGGGTGCTATCTTAAGTTCTTTTACCGATTCTCCGTTTAACCACAATGAATATTCATCAATGTAACAACCCTCAGGTGAAACGACGTAACAATCCTCCATAGAGAAATTGTAATCAGCATATGTAATACCGCTATTTGTGACATGTACATATACTTTGGAATCGATAATCCTTATACCGTTATTATCGCCACATATACCTACAAAGCCATCCAATTCAAGATCCGCATCTTTAATTGTCAGTGATGCATCCTCAGTGTTAATACATCTCCAGGATGAACTAACGAGCAAATGACCCTCTCCGGTAAATGTGGTATCTCCACAAAGTTCAATATAACCGCCTAATTCTGAATCATCTTCTGTATATATGGTAAGATTTTGGATATCACTCTCAATAATCGGTTTTGGATATCCTGAAATATCTGAAACATCTTTGTTCCCGCAAATATAGAGTGTTTTGTTTTGGGGATGATATGAGAAAACACCGTCACCAAGAATATCACTGCAATTTATGCTTGTAACATCGCATCCGGCTATGGTTAAACCATAGTGCTCAACCGATCCCGAAGGTGTAGGAGGTGTGCTCACTGAAGGAGTGGCTGTAGGTGATAATGAAGGAGTAGCCGTAGGTGCCTGCGTGGGCTGCATGGTGGGTGTGGCTGAAGGATCTTCATCTTTTACAATCTCCACATATTTCAGCTCCCTGTCCTGTTCATCTGTCAATGTGACTCCCTTAACTTGATATTGTGTCGGGTCGACTATATGACATTTTTCAAGCTCTAAACCATTATTTTTAAATTCAATAGCGTGATTCGTTCCCGTAAGCTTTGCATTTGAATTGATAAATCTCACACTGCTATGATAGGAACCTATGGCAACAAATCCCGACAGATTAAGATTGGCATTTTTAACTGTAAGGGTACAATCCTGAGGGGAAATAACATATGCTTCAGGATCATTCATAGTGAGACATCCTCTACCGGTTATGGTAGTATCCGCCCAAAGGGAAATATAACTTGACAAATAAGAATTGCTCATGACATTAATCGTAAGATTATCTGTTCCGTTCTCAATAACTGCGTATTTGGACTCTATATCGTTATAATCTCCGTCAACATATAATGTATTTGTATAGGGATCATAGGAAAATACTCCGTCTTTCAATACATCAAGAAAATTTGAACCCTCAATCACTTTTTCCGCAATTCTTATATAGAATGACTCAAACCTTGATAGCTCAACCGTAGCACCGGCTGATTCCAACTGAGCTTTCTTATCAATTGCATCGTCATACGGAATATTCATAAAGACAGCACAGGGCGCATGCTCTACTATTTTCTGTGCCATAGTAAGGCTTACATTGGTTATGTTTTTTACACACTTGATTAATGTCATCTTATTTGTGCCCACAGATGTAATATTTACATTTACGGGGGTAGTGGGTCCAAATGTGGAAATGGGCGTAGCCTCAGGTGTCGCTGTAGGAACAGGGGTGTCACCGTCAATTCTACCTGATCCACCCACTTCTGTAATCTTGTTCAAAAGAGACCGTGCCTCAGTAAGGGTTGTGTACTCTGCTATAACACTGGGCACATTGTCCACAAGATTCTTGGCCTCTTTTAATCCAAGTCCCGTCACCTCTCTTATAACCCTGATTACATCCGTCTTCTGCTCTCCCGCATCCGTCAGGATGACAGGATAAGATGCTGCCTTAACAATTTCCTGTGTAAAATCATCCTGTAAATAATCGGATGTATTACCCGTCATATCGGATGCGGCCGATACTGTTTTGTTATTGGCAGGCATGGCTGTAAATACCATTAGAACTGCCAACATCATGGCGAGCATTTGTTTAAACTGCCCACCTTTTCTGACATTTTTTTCTGTTTTCATTTTTCCCTCCTGCATAAAAAAAGTTCGTCCGAATAATTAACCACACAATTTCGAACATGAACTATTATATATCATGATACGTTAGTAGTAAACCGCAGAGACAATACTCCCTGTCGTATATTTTTTTGCTTAGCATTGCAGCCTGTTTTGTCTTTTTTTCCGGCACAGTTTCTCCGGAGTCAGTCCCCTAAATTTCTTCTGTGACTGCCGGCTCTGACTCTTCATAAGCGCTTATGCTCTTCGTGGGAAACATAGTAAATGTCAGCGCCGACGCCAGCAAAAACGACATTCCCCGTTTTAATAGCTTTCCTGATTCTTTAAATACCATTGTTAATTCCCTCCTCACTTGGAATTGCTCTATTCCTATAATAACGCCGTTGCTGATTATATCCAACAGGAGATTTATCGAAATAACGTATTCTATTCAAAATTTAATATATGCAAATGGGGCAAGCCACGCTTTTCTCATAAT
>JAILPU010000043.1 GCA_024699395.1 Lachnospiraceae bacterium
CACGAATAATAAACGCACGGAAGAAAAAAGGGATCACCATAGCAAAGAGCTTTGTGACAATCCCCCAAAAAGAGTTCCTCAGTGTGTTTCTTGTCCTTGTTTGCGTTGCCATCTAAAATACCTTCAGTCATTGCTAATATATTATTATCCGCTTCTCTTTAATCCTTATCTGTCATTCCTGCAATGCGTTCCAAAATATGGTTTGTATCTTCACGCAAGCACACGAGTTTTTGATTGATTGTCCCATAATCGAGACAGACGGTTCGGAGCGGCTCGTCTGGTTGATATGTTTCCTCAAGAATCGTCAACTGCGTCAGAAGGTCTTTTATCCGGCCGGTCCTCTTCGCGGAAGGAGATTGTACTGAAATAAAGTCCTTTTTGAACAAAAGTGAAAAACAAACCGCATGGAATGACCCTGTTATCACATAATCGGAATAGTATAGATATTCGAGAAATTCAACTGGAGAGCGAGGTATTGCAGAATTCCTTCATAACCTCCTCGTAAAGCTCCTCATTTCCGAGAGAAGTTAATCCCATATTGATATCTATAACCGAAAGCTTCTTAATCTTATCAAAAACAGTTTCCTCCTGAGGCTTAGAAGGTGCAATCGGTTTCACCGATTCCTCTTTTCTGTCATTGTCCGGCTTTTCATAGACTCTCTTAACCTTTATAAGCTGCCCCTGTTTTTTCTTAATAAGAGTGCGGGGAAGAAGTTCAAACAAAAGCTGCTCCAGCTCGTCCACTATAATAGGCTTTGTGAGATATGCACTGAATCCCTCATTAAGATACCATTCCTTTGCACCGGAAACGGCATTGGCGGTGAGCGCCACCACAGGCACATCCCTGTTGAGAGTCAGTTCGTCCGTCTTAAGCAAACGGAAAGTCTCAACGCCGTCCATCTGGGGCATCATATGATCCATGAAAATAACATCGTATTTGTTCTGTCTCGCTTTTTCAAGACACTCCTTGCCTGATAAAGCGGTGTCTACGTTTATTCCCGTATCCTTCAAAAGACTGGTGATAACCGTGTTATTAATAGCGATATCATCCACGCTGAGGATGTGAGCCTTGGGTGCATAAAGCGTTCCCTGTCTGTTGCCCTCACCGTTTTTGAAGGTTTTGGGCTGAACCACACGGCCTATGGCCTTGGCATCCACGATTGTCAGAGGAAGCATAACAGTGAAAGTAGTTCCCTTACCCACCATGCTCTTTACATCTATTGTTCCACCCATAAGTCCCACAAGATTCTTGACAATATAAAGTCCAAGTCCCGTTCCTTCAATGGGCTTTCTGTCGGAATAGCTTATTATCTTGCCGTAACCGTCAAAGATCCTTCCGATATTTTCATGACTTATACCGATACCTGAATCGGATACCGTGATGCGAAGTCTGAATTCTCCCACAGAAGAGTAATCGCATTCCATGGCCCAGAAAACCCTTCCCTTATCGGTATATTTTACGGAATTATCAAGAAGGTTGATTATTATCTGTGTTATCCTGTCGGCATCACCCTTTAATACTCTGGGAAGCTTGGGATCGATTTCCATATTGAACTCCAGATCCTTCTCTTCCACCCTGGGGGTAACGTAGTCGGCAATCTTTACGATAACTCCCATAAGCTCGTAATCTTTCTTCACAAGCTTGAAGCTTCCGTTGTCGAGAGCCTGATAATCAAGGAAATCATTTACAAGGCTTGTAAGGAAAAGCGCGCTTCTCTCCACCTCATCGGCGTACCTCTTTACCTTCTCATTATCGCATTCCCTGAGAATCATCTCATTCATTCCGATAATGCCGTTTATGGGAGTCCTCATCTCATGGGACATTCTTGCCATAAACTGTTCCTTGGCGGTACCCATGAGCTGCACCTTATGTTTTTCCATTATGTGATCCACAATTCTGAAAAGACATATATAACAGCATACCGTCAATATAACCGACGCCGCAAGCAATGCCGCAAAAATGGCAGGCACCGCAAAAAACCTGGTGGTCTCCGTCACTGAAATAAATCCGAGACAGGTAAGCCCCGATATGCTGTCCATAAGTATAACAAGCCAGTTTACCAGAACCAATAGCCCCCACCAGAAAAACATTGCGGCTGTTCCCTTGTCTATCTTAATACCACGCTCTTTCATATCAAACCTCTCCTCATAACAAATATATACATACTGCGGTCTCCCCCAAGGCCTTTTGTCCAAACAAAACCCTACCGCCTCCCCGGTCGGTCAATGATTCTGTTATATGCGAAAAGGGAATTGCATCGCAATTCCCTTTTCTTAATATATATATATATCATATAAGGCGTTCTCAATATTGGACTCCACATTACCGGAATTCATTCCGGACAACATGTCAAATTATAAACAGACATCGGAGAGAAACATTCAATATCGACCTTTCTTCGATATACACCATCAGATGATCAAGGAAAACACATATCAACATTTCATGTCTGTTTTATAATCCGGCAACTGGCTACCTCGTTCCTCTGACATACACCATACCAATGTACTGCCGATTTCCGAGACCCTATAGTTTTGCGTCCCAGCTTCACAGCTGGTTTGCCAATACTTAAGTCCGTCTTATGTGTATATACTATCATGGGAATTCATCATTGTCAATACATTCTCTTGAATTTCACTTATTTTCAGACTTTTCTTGCGTTTTATTCTTTTTTACAGTCGCAGCCTCCCAGGGATCGAACTTTCTTTTAACCTTCTCCTTTACAACGAAATCACCGGGAACAATATTTTCGACCTCAGGAACATACTTTGCCCCGGGAGTCGCCTGTTTTCCGCTTCTTTCAATTATTTCTTCAACGCTGGAGTCAAGATCGATAAGAATCTGAGAGGTATCGGACACAAAGCCCAGATTAAACTCAGCATAGTTGCATTCATAGACATCAATGTTTTGGATATCTGTGTCTG
>JAILPU010000044.1 GCA_024699395.1 Lachnospiraceae bacterium
TATTATGGGTAAAGGTCATAAAAGAAAAAAGATAAGATGGGACAAACTTGATAATACAGCCAATCTTTTCCCGGCCATAGCGGGGGAGAGCCGTACCAATGTGTACAGGATAAGCGTCACCTTAAAGGAGGACGTGGATCCTGTGATACTAAAAGATGCTCTTGATAAGGTGTTACCCAAGTTTGATCTTTTTAATGTGAGATTAAGGAGCGGCCTTTTCTGGTACTATTTTGAGGAAAATACAAAGCCCGCCCCCAAGGTGGTGCAGGAGAATACTTTCCCCTGTCGTTATATAAGACAGAACAAAAACAGAAGCTATCTCTTCAGGGTGAGCTATTTTGAAAAGAGGATCAATTTGGAAGTTTTCCATGTCCTTACCGACGGTATGGGAGGCTTCAGCTTCTTAAGGGAACTTACCTACCAGTATCTCAGGCTTCGCCACACCGAGATAAATGACAAGGTAAAGGATGAACTTAGCGCCGAGACATCCCTTAATTCCGAGGATAGCTTCTTAAGACATTACAGAGAAAAGAAGCCCCTTGGCTTTGCCAATAAAAGGGCATTTTTAATTAAGCAGGAAAAGCTTCCCGCGGGAGAAATTGATGTCATTCATGTGATTATGTCGGTGAAACAGCTTAAGGAAATATGCCACAAATCGGAGCTTTCCATAAATGAATTCCTTATAGCTGCCTATGCCTACAGCATATATATAAACTGTGTTAAGAAGAAGGAAGACAAGCCCATAAGGATTGCGGTGCCTGTGGATTTAAGACCTTATTTCGGTTCCACCACCACCAAGAACTTTTTCGTGGTGGTTTCCGCAGAATTAAATGTAACGGACAAGCAATATACTTTTGAGGAAGTATGTCAAATAATAAAGGCCAGTCTTAAAAGCCAGATAAACAAGGAAAACCTTGAGGAGCTTTTCTCCTACAGCGTATCCAACCAGGTTAATTTCTGGCTGAGACTTGTGCCCAGAAATTTAAAAAATTTTTGCATGAGATTTGTTTACAACAGGTCGGCTTTGGCCAACACCACCACCGTCACCAATATAGGCAATCTTAAACTGGAGGATCCCTACGGCGACTATGTGGAGCGTTTTCATGCATTTATAACCATGTCAAAGGGTCAGTTTATAAAGGGAACAATCTGTTCTTTCAAGGATACTCTTGTTTTTTCCTTTGTTTCGGGATACAAGGAGCGCAATATCCAGAGAGGTTTTGTGAGAACCCTTACGGAACGTGGGGTTGATATAACCATAGAGAGCAACAACATATAGGAGACGCTATGAAAACATGCAATAAGTGCAGGATAAAGGTACTGGACGATACCAATACATGCCCTTTGTGCAATCAGGTATTGGAGGGTGACGAGAAGGGTCACGATATGTACCCCAACATAATGGCGGGGGTAAGATGGATAAGATTTTTTGAAAATATCTTCTTGTTTCTTTCCGTTGTGAGCGGAATGGTATTAGGCTGCTTAAGCATTATGAAAATATTTAGCCCTGTAGTGTTTGTTATAGTTGGACTTATTCTTTTGTATTTAAACGCAATTATAAGGGTGGCTGTAACGGGACAGTCGGGATATATGCTGAAGTTGTTTTCATTGTATCTTCTGGCGGCGGCGGTACTTATAGCCATTGACGGTATAACAGGCTACAAAAAATGGTCTCTGGACTATGTGATCCCCGGGGGAATAATGACCCTTGACGGAGCCATTGTGGCGTTAATGCTTATCAATCACAAAAACTGGCAGAGTTATATTCCCTACCAGATAACGGTGATGCTTATGTCCTTTGTGCTTTTGATCCTTATATGGACTAAGGTTATAGACGATCCCGTGGTGGCAGTGATTGCATTCCTTGTGACGGTTTCACTGTTTTTGGGAACGGTTATAATAGGGGATTCCACAGCCAGAGAAGAATTAAAAAGAAGGTTTTATTTTTAATAAAATGAAAGCAATATCAAAGGATTTACAGAGAGAACAATATATAAAAATGACAGAGACTCCGGTTAAGAAGCTGGTGGTGACCCTGGCCATACCCACCACCATAAGTATGCTGATCACCAGCATATACAATCTTGCGGATTCTTATTTTGTGGGTCAGATAAATACCATGGCAAGTGCAGCTGTGGGGGTGGTCATGGGACTTATGACCATAATACAGGCCTTCGGATTTATGCTGGGTCACGGCGCAGGAAGCGTGGTGGCGAGAATGCTGGGGCAGAAAAAACCTGAGGAAGCCACAGATTATGCCAGCGTAAGTTTTTTTACTTCCATTATTTTGGGAGTTGCTATTGCGGTTCTTGGACTTAAGTTTAACACGAGCCTTATGTACGGTCTGGGAAGCTCCGAAACGGTCCTTCCCTATTCTTCTGTTTATTCGGGATATATTCTTCTGGCGGCGCCTTTTATGACAGGGGGATGTGTCCTTAATAACATATTGAGATACGAGGGCAAGGCAGCTCTGGCAATGGTGGGGCTTACCTTGGGAGGTGTACTTAATATAGGACTTGATGCCTTCACCATGATGGTTTTAAAAATGGGAGTCCACGGAGCGGGTCTTTCCACTGCCATATCTCAGGTAATAAGCTTTATTGTGCTTTTAAGCGTTTTTCTTATGGGTAAAACTCAGAGTAAGTTAAAGCTCGAGAGATTTGCAAAATGCCTGCCTCTTTTGTGTACCGTGATTGTCACCGGCCTTCCCAGCCTTGTAAGGCAGGGCCTTGGAAGCTTTGCCACCATAATGCTCAATAATTATGCAAAGGATTACGGGGATGCGGCCATAGCCGCCATGAGTATCGTAACAAGGATAAGCATGTTCATATTCTGCTTCGGTCTCGGTATAGGTCAGGGCTTCCAGCCGGTATGCGCCTTTAATTACGGGGCGGGAAAATATAAAAGAGTAAGACAGAGTTATTATTTTACAATGGTCGCCGCAGAGTTTTTCCTGGGGAGCCTCGCTCTTATCGGTCTTGTTTTTTCCAACGACCTTATAAGGATATTCAGGAACGACCCCAAGGTTATAGAGATAGGTACCTTTGCTTTAAGGTTTCACCTTATGGCATTGTTCTTCCATCCTGTTATAGTGTGTACCAATATGCTGTTTCAGAGTATAGGTAAGAGCGTAAGGGCCACCTTTGTTTCGACTTTAAGAAGCGGACTTTGTTTTATTCCTGTGATCATGGTTTTGAGAAGATGTATGGGGCTTACGGGCATTCAGATTTCACAGCCCGCAGCCGATGCCATATCTTTTATTATAGCGGCGGTTTTTGCAGTGACATATATGAGAGAACTTCCCACCAAAGACAGTGACGGGGTGTAGCCTATGAAGATCGAATCCGTACGTATCAAAAATTACAAAGCCATAAAGGATATCGCCATAAACAGCATGGAGAACGCCTGCATACTTGTGGGTAAAAACAGCACAGGTAAATCTGCGATTCTTGATGCCATAATGGTTAGTTTCGGGTATAAGAGCCTTGAATTTAAAAATTTCAAGGATCCCAACAGAAACATTGAGATATCCGTAAGGCTTTCGGTTGCGGAGGAGGATCTTGACTATCTCTGGAAAACGGGAAGTGTGAGCCGGTTCAAGAAGAGGGAACTGTTTATAAAGGATTTTGAGGAACGTTTCCCCTCCTACAAAGAGGGAGTGCTCTTTTTTGAATTTCAGGCCAATAAGGACGGGACCGTCAGATATAACGACGGTTTTTCCAAGAATAATGAGGACATACCGAGAATACTTCCCAAGATTTATTACATCGATCACAGGCGTGACATCGATGAGATAGAACGGGATATTATACAGTCGGGGATAAGGGAGAATACCACAAATCTTCTTTTGGAGAACAGGTGCATGTTCGACCCCACCAGAAATTGCAACGCCTGTTTTAACTGTATCGGAAAGATTGAAAAGAAGGAAGTTTCGGACCTCTCCATTTTTGAGACGGAAAAGCTTTTGGAATATAAGATATATCATGCGGACAACGAGGATTTCATGAACAGGCTCAACCGCTGTTTTAACAGAAACTCCGGGTTGTCGGATCTTTTGGTGGATCATATCAATGTGGATGCGGCTTCCATGATGGAACCCCACATTGTCCGTTACAAGGAAGATTCCGATACATATGAATCGGTTCATGATATGTCGGAGGGCATGAAGAGTATTTATATTCTTTCGCTTTTGGAGGCATATCTTCTTGGGGAGGAGAGACTTCCCTGCATCCTTATGATGGAGGACCCGGAACTGTTTCTCCATCCGGAACTTCAAAAGACCGCAAGTGAACTTTTGTACAAGCTTTCCCAGAAGAACCAGACCATCTTTTCAACCCACGCCCCCACAATGCTTTTTAACTTTAACAGGGCTCAGATTAAGCAGATACAGCTGGGAAAAGATAAGCTTCCCGTGGTAAGGGAGCATAACGATCTGGGAAGAATACTGGACGATTTGGGGTACAGCGCCAACGACCTTATGAACGTGAGCTTTGTATTTATTGTTGAGGGAAAACAGGACAAAAACAGATTGCCCCTTCTCCTTAACAAATACTACTCAGAGATTCAGAATGAAAGCGGTGAGCTTAACAGGATAGCGGTTATTGCCACCAACAGCTGTACCAACATAAAAACATATGCCAACTTGAAATATATTAATCAGCTTTATATCAGAGACCAATTTCTTATGATAAGGGACGGGGACGGGAAGGATCCCGAAAGGTTGAAGAGGGAACTGTGCTCCTACTACGATGACAGGATAAGGGAAGACAATGTCATTCCCAGAGTCACCCCCGACAATGTGCTTATACTGAAATATTATTCCTTTGAGAATTATTTCCTAAATCCCGACATAATGGCCAAAATCGGGGTGGTGGAATCAAGAGAAGCTTTCTTCGATATTTTCTATTCCAAGTACAGGGAATATCTTTATAAAATAAAAAGCTTTGTATATCTCAGGGAGAAAAAGAAAATCGAGATAAAATCCCCCAAGGATATAGAAGACAATCTTGAAACCATCCTTACGTACGTGAGGGGACACAATCTTTTTGATATCTTCTACGGAAGATACAAAGGAAAGAAGGAAAACGATATCCTGAAGGCTTACATCGATAATGCCAATAGGGAAGTGTTTAAGGATATCCTTGATTCCATCGACAGATTTGTATTTTTTGAAAATAAAAAGAAGAGGTAACGGTATTGAAATCCTTTAAGGAAAAAATTTTTAGAATTATACAGATCGGAAATAAGGGCGATGCCCCAAGCCGTATGTTCGACAGATTTATAGTGCTTGCCATAGCCCTTAATCTTGCAAGCGTTTTTTTCGGAACCTTTGAGGAGTCGGCGCCCTACAAAAATATTCTGACGGTTATAGAGACGGTTACTGTGATTATTTTTACAGTTGAGTATTGTTTAAGGGTGTGGACCGCGGATCTGTTGTACCCCGAAAAGACTCCCCTTAAGGCAAGGGGGGCTTTCATCTTGTCTTTTTCCGGTATCATAGATTTGTTGAGCTTTTTACCCTTTTATCTTCCCGTAATGTTTCCCATGGGAGTGGTGGCCTTCAGACTTTTCAGGGTCATCAGGATATTCAGGCTTTTTAGGATTAATGCCCAGTATGATGCCTTCAATGTTATAGTAAATGTCCTTAAGGAAAAAAAGGATCAGCTTATATCCTCCATGAGTATGATTTTAATTATGATGACAGCTTCGTCTTTGTGCATGTATTCACTGGAACCGGAGAATTTTAAAAATGCCTTCGCAGGGATGTGGTGGAGCGTATCCACTCTGTTGACCGTGGGGTACGGTGATATTTATCCCGCTACTGATTTGGGTAAGCTGATGGCCATTGTGATTTCCTTTTTGGGAGTGGGAATGGTGGCTATCCCCACAGGTATCATATCCGCAGGTTTTGTGGAGCAGTACTCCAAGGCAAAGGCCTCTGATGAGGTGGAGGACCTTAAGTCCATGGATATCATAACCAGCAGGGTTAACAAGAACAGTACCTGGGTGGGAAAGAAGGTATCCTCCATAGAATTCCCTCCCGGACAGGTGTTGGTGTCGGTTATTCGTGACAACAAACTTATTACCTTAACCGGTGACGATACCTTAAAGAATAAGGATGTCCTTGTGATATATAAGGAGGAACCCAAAGATTTGTAATTGAAAACCTGACCTATTAAGCATATAATAATATGTGAGTGCGTTTTTTGGAGGGTTCATGTTGAGATGCCAAGAGCTCATTGAATTATGCCGAGACCGAAAGGTCTATATACAAACACACAATTTTCCGGATCCCGATGCGATTGCGTCGGCTTTTGGTCTGTCATGCCTTTTGAGGGATTTTGAGATTGAATCCGTTATATGCTTTGATAAGACACTGGAACTTCTCAATGTGAGAAGGATGCTTGATATTTTTAAGATAGAGGCAGTTCCTTTAAAGGATGTGGCCGAGGAGATTACTGCTGAGGATATTGTTATTCTGGTGGATTCACAGCATCACGGAGGCAATGTGACGGATTTGGGAGTAGGGAAGGTTGCCTGCATAGACCATCATCCCGTTACCGGTGTGTATCCTTATTGTTACAGTGACATAAGAGGAGTGGGGAGCTGCGCTACCATTATTGCGGAGTATTTTAAAGAGTTAAAGATAACCCCCCACAAGGATTGCGCCACTGCGCTTTTGTACGGCCTTAAAATGGATACCAGGCAGTTCCAGAGAGGTGTTACCCCTCTTGATATTAAGATGTATGAATATCTTTTTGACAAAGTTAACAGCGACGAGATGACAAAGCTGTTAAAAAATCCCATAACGGGAGAGCAGCTGGGGTATTACGGAACCGCCATTGAAAATATAGTTTTTAAAGAAAAAGTGGGATTCGCGGGAATCCCCGTTGAGTGTCCCGCCACCCTTGTTGCCATCATTTCCGATTTCATCCTGGAACTGGAGGGAGTGGAGGTATCGGTGGTATACGCGGTGAGAGACGGACACATTAAATTCTCCATACGAAGTGAGAATCCCCTGATAAATGCGGGAGAGGTTGTGAGCGACGCCCTTTCGGGAATAGGAACGGGAGGAGGCCACGCCACCATGGCGGGAGGTCTTTTATCTCCGGACAGTATGCCGGCTTCGTCAAAGGAGTTAAACAGAATGATTCAGGAGAGATTCCTGATGGCTATAGATAAATGTAAGGAAAAAGAAAGGAAAGTGAACCATAAAATGAAACCCATCAAGGAAGGAAAAGTAAGAGAAATCTATGATAACAATGACAGCCTTATTATGGTTGCCACAGACAGGATAAGCTGTTTTGACGTTATTCTTCATAACATTGTTACCAAGAAAGGAACTGTACTGACACAGATGTCACGTTTTTGGTTCGATATGACCAAGGACATTGTTCCCAATCATATGATATCCACCGATGTAAAGGATATGCCCGAGTTTTTCAGAACTCCCGAATTTGAGGGCAAGAGCATGATGTGCAGAAAGCTTGAGATGCTTCCCGTGGAGTGCATTGTCCGCGGATATATAACAGGAAGCGGCTGGGCAAGTTATGTTAAGGACGGCACCGTGTGCGGTATCAAACTTCCCGAGGGATTAAAGGAATCGGATAAATTACCTGAGCCCATCTACACACCTTCCACCAAGGCTGAGATCGGAGATCATGACGAGAATATCTCTTTTGAGGAGAGCGTGGATTACCTTGAGAAAAGATTCCCCGGCAAGGGTCGTGAGTATGCTGAAAAATTAAGGGATCTTACAATAAGTCTATATAAAAAGTGCGCGGATTATGCTCTTACAAAGGGAATAATCATTGCGGATACCAAATTCGAGTTCGGTCTTGATGAGGACGGCAATATTGTTTTGGGTGATGAGATGCTTACTCCCGACAGTTCACGTTTCTGGCCTGCAGAGGGGTATGAGCCCGGTCACTCACAGCCTTCATTTGACAAGCAGTTTGCAAGAGACTGGCTTAAGGCCAATCCCGGAAACGACTGGACACTTCCTGAGGACATTGTTAAAAAGACCATCGATAAGTACCTTCAGGCGTACGAGTTACTTACAGGAAAGAAATTATAAGAACGGAGATTTTTGAAACAATGGAGAACGTATACAATCCCAGAGAGATTGAGAAAAAATGGCAGACCTACTGGTCGGAACATGAAACCTTTAAGACGGATGTGTGGGATTTTTCAAAGCCCAAATTCTATGCCCTTGACATGTTCCCTTATCCTTCGGGAGTGGGACTTCATGCGGGTCATCCCGAGGGTTACACCGCAACGGATATAATTTCAAGAATGAAGAGGATGAAGGGATATAACGTGCTTCATCCCATGGGATACGATTCCTTCGGCCTTCCCGCCGAGCAGTATGCTGTGACCACCGGTCATCATCCCGCAGGCTTTACCGAAAAGAACATCCTGACCTTCTCGGCACAGCTTAAGGAACTGGGTTTTGATTACGACTGGTCCAAGATGATTGCCACCAGCGATCCCAAGTTCTATAAATGGACACAGTGGATATTTAAACAGCTTTACCTTGCAGGCTATGCAAAATATATCGATATGCCTGTTAACTGGTGCGAAGAGCTGGGTACCGTACTTTCCAACGACGAGGTTATCGACGGAAAGAGTGAGAGAGGCGGTTTCCCCGTTGTTAGAAAGAATATGAAGCAGTGGGTTATCGACCAGCCTGCTTTTGCGGAGAAGCTTCTTGAGGGTCTTGAGGAGATTGACTGGCCTGAATCCACCAAGGATATGCAGAGACACTGGATCGGAAAATCCACGGGTGTGGAAGTTGATTTTGAAATTGTGGGGGGAGGCAAGTTCTCCATTTTTACCACCTGTATAGAGACCATCTACGGAATAACCTTTATGGTACTTGCTCCTGACGGAGAGGTAACAAAGAGCCTTCTTGACAGAGTGGAAAACAGAGAAGAGGTTGAAGCCTATATCAGTGAGACCTTAAAGAAAAATGATATGGACAGAACCGAGCTCAACAAGACAAAGACAGGATGCGAGCTTAAGGGTGTTACCTGTATCAATCCCGTAAACGGCAGGGAAGTAAGGATATTTATCGGTGACTTTGTCCTTGCAAGTTACGGAACCGGTGCGGTAATGGCTGTGCCTTCTCACGACCAGAGAGATTTTGAATATGCAGTTGCTCATAATATAGATATGATCCAGGTAATCGACGGAAGAGATGTTTCCCAGTGCGCTTTTGAGAAGCAGGATTACCTTGGAAAAGGATGCAAACTCATTAATTCCGAGGAGTTTACCGGTCTTACGGTTGAGGAAGCCAAGAAGGCAATCACGGAAAAACTTGTGAAGAAGGGGGTTGCCAGAGAGACAGTCAACTACCACTTCAGAGAGTGGATATTCGCTCGTCAGCGTTACTGGGGTGAGCCTGTACCCGTTGTTCACACCGAGGACGGTAAGATTCATGTACTTGATGATGAGGAGCTTCCTCTTATCCTTCCCGAGCTTGAGGATTACAAGGGTAAGAACGGTCAGGCACCTTTGGAGAATGCCACAGAGTGGAAGCAATACGATCATAACGGTATAAAAGGTAAGAGGGAAACCTCCACAATGCCGGGTTCAGCGGGATCGAGCTGGTATTTCATGCGCTATATCGACCCCGATAACGATAAAGAACTTGCAGATCCCAAGCTGCTTAAGCACTGGCTGCCCGTTGACCTTTACATCGGAGGTCCGGAGCATGCGGTGGGTCATCTGATGTATTCCAGAATCTGGAACAGATTTTTGTATGATAAGGGAATATCTCCCGTTAAGGAGCCCTTTAAAAAGCTGGTCCATCAGGGAATGATATTGGGTGAAAACGGCATCAAGATGGGAAAAAGGTTCCCGGAATTCGTTGTCAACCCCAGCGACATCGTAAGGGATTACGGCGCCGATACACTGAGACTCTATGAGATGTTCATGGGACCTCTTGAGGTGTCAAAACCCTGGAGCAAGCAGGGCGTTGAAGGAGCCAGAAGATTTATTAACCGTGTTTGGGCGTTCTTTACGGTACCCGCAAACATAACCGACGAAAATGACAAATCCCTTGAGAAGATTTATCATCAGACGGTTAAAAAGGTTTCCGGAGACTTTGAGAATTTAGCCTTTAACACAGCCATCAGCCAGATGATGATCTTTGTGAATGCTCTCTATAAGGCAGGAACCTGCCCCGTAGAATACGCAGAGGGATTTATCAAAATGTTCTCATGTATTTGCCCTCATGTGGGTGAAGAAATCTGGAGCATTTTGGGACACGATGAGACCATAGCCTACGAGTCATGGCCCGAGTTTGACGAGAGCCTTATGGCGGAGGATTCGGTTGAAATAGGTGTTCAGGTTAACGGCAAGGTGAGGGGAACCGTATTGCTTGCCCTTGATGAGGTGAGTGAAGAGG
>JAILPU010000063.1 GCA_024699395.1 Lachnospiraceae bacterium
AGTTTTCCGTCGTTCCAGTTCTGAACAGGTCTGTAATATCCCGTAATTCTGCTGTAGATTTCCGTCTTTGAATTACAGTGAGGACAGATCTTAACTTCTCCCGCAAGATATCCGTGAGTCTTGCAAATCGAATAGGTGGGAGAAAGAGTATAATAAGGCAGTTTGTAATTGTCCGCAATGGTCTTTACAAGGTTTGCGGCAGCCTTCCAGTCGGGAAGCTTCTCACCCAAAAAGGCATGGAATACCGTTCCCGATGTGTAAAGGGTCTGAAGATCATCCTGAATATCAAGAGCATCAAAGATGTCTGACGTAAAATCAACGGGAAGGTGTGATGAGTTGGTGTAGTAGGGAGTATCTCCCATATTTCCGGCTGTCTTAATTGAAGGCCAGCGCTTTCTGTCATGCTTTGCAAGTCTGAAGGAGGTGCTCTCCGCAGGAGTAGCTTCAAGGTTGTAAAGGTCGCCGTAAGCTTCCTGATACTGAACAAGGCGGTCTCTCATATGATTGAGAACTTCCTTGGTGAATTCCTGAGTCTCCTTGCTTGTCATGTCGGCTCTTAACCAGTTTGCGTTAAGTCCCACTTCGTTCATTCCCACAAGTCCGATGGTGGAGAAGTGATTGTCAAAGCTTCCCAGATATCTCTTGGTGTAGGGATACAATCCCTCATCAAGAAGCTTTGTGATAACTCCGCGCTTAATTTTCAAACTTCTTGCGGCGATATCCATCATGCGGTTAAGTCTTGTGTAGAACTCATCTTTGTTGGCGGAAAGATATGCGATTCTGGGCATGTTGATGGTTACAACACCCACTGAGCCGGTGCTTTCACCGGAACCGAAGAATCCTCCTGTCTTTTTCCTGAGTTCTCTCAGATCCAGTCTCAGTCTGCAGCACATACTTCTTACATCGCTGGGCTGCATATCGGAATTGATATAGTTTGAAAAATAAGGTGTACCGTATTTGGCCGTCATCTCGAAAAGCATACGGTTATTTTCCGTATCGGACCAGTCAAAATCTCTTGTGATGGAGTAGGTGGGAATGGGATACTGGAATCCCCTTCCGTTGGAGTCGCCTTCAATCATGGTCTCGATAAAGGCCTTGTTCACCATATCCATTTCTTTTTTACAATCTTTATATTTGAAATCCATCTCCTTACCGCCCACAATGGCAGGAAGTTCCGCAAGGTCGTCGGGAACGGTCCAGTCCAAGGTGATGTTAGAGAAGGGCGCCTGTGTACCCCATCTGCTGGGAGTATTGACACCGTATATAAATGCTTCAATGCACTTCTTTACTTCAAAATATGAAAGGTTATCAACTTTCACAAAAGGAGCAAGATATGTGTCAAAGGAAGAGAAAGCCTGAGCTCCCGCCCACTCGTTCTGCATTATACCCAGGAAATTAACCATCTGGTTGCAGAGAACCGAAAGGTGCTTTGCAGGTGCGGAAGTAATCTTTCCGGTGATTCCTCCCAATCCTTCTGTAATAAGCTGTTTAAGCGACCATCCCGCACAGTATCCTGTAAGCATTGCGAGATCGTGTATATGAATGTCCGCATTTCTGTGGGCATCGGCAATCTCCTGATCGTATATCTCGGAAAGCCAGTAGTTGGCGGTTACCGCACCGGAGTTACTTAAGATGAGACCTCCCACGGAATATGTAACCGTTGAGTTCTCTTTTACTCTCCAGTCCTCAACCTTAACATAGCTGTTTACCACATCCTTGTAATCAAGGATGGTGGATTTCATCTCCCTCATTTTCTCCCGCTGCTTGCGGTAAAGAATATAAGCTTTAGCTACCTCTTCGTATCCGGCCTGACCCAAGACACGCTCAACACTGTCCTGAATAGCCTCTACGTGAATGGCTCCGTCTTCCAATTTGCTCTGAAAATCTGCAGTTACTCTGAGTGCCAGAAGATCCACGATATCGTTGGTATAATTCATTTCCGTTGCCACAAAAGCCTTCATAATGGCATCGCTGATCTTGGTCATGGTGAATTCTGTCTTCTCACCGTTTCTCTTGATAACCTGGAACATCTTTACTGAATCCTCCCTTTCATAAATAAAAACCACAATATATTGTTATTCATATCCCCATACCTGTATGGAGGCTGTTCGGCAAAAGCCCGTAAAAAGCCCTCCGTACATGCTAAAATAATGATAGCATCCGATAGTAAAAAAGTCAATGAATATACACAATATATTGTGGTCTGTATTGTTAAAAATACATCATACTGATTATTTTTATTACCTTGAAGACAGGAATTCCAGCTCTCTCAAGGCTTTTTCGTCATCGGGATATTCGGTGACATAATTTTTTAAAAGGCCTCTTGCCTCCTCATACTCCCCAAGATATTCCAATGCAACGATTTCGTTAAAACTCAAAGATCTTCTCATGGTCTGATCCTCAAGTTTAAGTCCGTTCCTGAAGGCTTCCAGCGCCTCTTCGTAGTTATTTTTCTTTAATTCGCAGATACCCAGCTGATTATATATGCCCGCATCCGCTTCTTTGGATGAAATATACTCCTTGTAAACATTGGAAGCATAATTGTAATCTCCGGTGGCCTCGTAGGCTTTTCCCAGATAAAGGTAGCTTTTGGCGCCGCCCTTTTTCTTGGAATCCTCCAGCGCAACGTAGGCTTTCCCGTACTCACCCATATAATAATACAGGCGTCCCTCATCATATGTATCAAGACCGTCCTCGTTAAGGAGTGCGTTCTCCACGAAGGTGAGTCCTCTCTCCTTAAGTCCGTTGTCCGCCAAGGCCTCATAAACATCTATAATCATGTCGCAGTCGGAAGGATTGACATTTACAGCCTTCTCAAAATCGGCCACAGCCTTCTCACTGTCCCCCAAGGACAGATAGACGTTTCCTCTTAGGAAAAGAACCTGTGCGTCTTGGGGCTTAAATTCCAGAATGGAATCATATACCTGTCCCGCTTCCTCAAATCTCCCGGTTTTCACATAAGCAGCTCCCAGATAGCGGTTAAGGTCAAAATCCACATCCTGTACAAAGCCGTCGCTTCCTTTAAGGGCGTCGGTAAAATACTCTATTGCAGAATCGTAGTCAGCCTTAAAAAAGCTTACAATTCCTCTTGCCCTGTCGATAAGTCTTTTATTTTCTCCCGACTCTTCGGCTGTATTGAGAAAATCCTCTGCAGAACCGTAATCAAGATTTTTAACGGCATTAAGGGCCTCTTTAACGTTAATGTTGTCTTCCCCGCAACCCGTGACAAAGGTCAGTAAAAGAGCCGTCAAAATACAATATTTGGTTATTATTTTCCTGCAGCTTCTACGCATTCACTCTTTCCTTTTTATTCAAGATTGGAAGTACAATGAGGACATCTGGTGGCGTCGATTGCGATTTCACTCTTACAGTATGTACACTTCTTCATCTTGGGAGCTTCTTCCTCTTTCTTCTTTAACTTGTCGGAAATCTTATTGATTCCCTTTATGATAAAGAAGATCACAAGAGCGGTGATAAGGAAATTGATCACTGCAGTAATGAAATTTCCGTACTGAAGAACAGGTGCGTTTTCACCTTCACCCAATGTTACCGTAAGATTGGAAAAATCCGTGCCTCCGAATATTCCCAATATGGGAGTAAGGATATCCTCATTCAATGACTGTACGATTGCGGTGAAGGCTCCGCCCACGATAACACCCACAGCCATGTCCATTACGTTTCCTCTTAAGATGAACTTTTTAAATTCACCAAAAAATCCGTTGCCCTTTTCTTTCTTGCTCATTTCATACTCCTCCTGATTATTGTTTTATTTTTACCGTAACCGGTATTTTTGTGAGTAAAAATCCAAGTAATATTCT
Source organism: Lachnospiraceae bacterium (assembly GCA_024699395.1). Taxonomy (GTDB): domain Bacteria; phylum Bacillota; class Clostridia; order Lachnospirales; family Lachnospiraceae; genus Acetatifactor. The sequence goes on from JAILPU010000063.1 coordinate 3,819, forward strand.
ACCACAAGGGTGATTTTGCAACAAGAAATCTTTATTTTTTTACAAACATAACATCCAGGTCGCATATTCCCAAAACGCCGGGAACCGAGCCCTTCTCCGAGTACTGCCACATTGTAAAATGATAGGGAGTCTGGGGTACAGGCTCGTAATCGGCATACCATATTTCCAGGTCGGATAATTTCTCAAGATCGAAAAGATCCGCCTCCCACACCATGTTGCTGTATATCATGGTTTCATATCCCGCTTCCCTTATCCTGTCACAGAAAGCAATTGTGTTAAGGGTAAACTGCTCCCCCGTCACATCATCGGTCCTGGCTGCATCGTCCCTTATAAGCTCGGGATCGTATACCACAGGAAGTTCCAACTCCTCTTCCCCCAGAATATCAAGAACAAACTCCGCCTCCTCAACAGCCTCGGCTTCGTTTATGGCCTGGGAAAAAATATATGCTCCCACCTTAAGTCCCGCTTTGTGAGCATTTGTTAGATTTTCCTTAAAACGGGTATCGGGTTTTAATACTCCCGACTCTCCGTATCCTCTGAAGGCAATTCTGAGAATCGCAAAATCATACCCTGCTGCCTTAACCTTATCCCAGTTAATGTTTCCCTGGTGGTGGGACACGTCAATCCCCTTTACCAGTTCATAATCCTCATTTTCTTTTAGGGAAATATTCTGACCGTCATTGGAAAGGAGCGAAAAATCATAATCATGTTTTCTAACATTGGGATTAATAAGGGTATCGTGCCACTCACCGTGGGCATCCACATATCGGAGGGGAATTAATTCGTTATCATTCACACCGTTTCGGGAATTCTCTGCATTCTCGTTATCCCTTGTGGTATTTTCATCCGAGAAAGTCATATCAGAGGAGTTTTCCTCCGACAAATAACTGTTGGCGTCGGCGGCACCCACAGGGATATTACCGTCTGTTTTCTCTTTACTTATACCGCATCCTGTAAGGGTTATAAGAAGCCCCATCAGAATCACATACTTTTTTATCATATACATGTCCCCAAAATATTAATATTTTCAATCACCGGCAATCCCGCACATTTGAATATCCAATACAAATTTTTACGACACTGCACATTATGGATATCCCCACATTTTTGAAGGCACCGATACCTCGGTGCCTTTAGTGTTTTATTATTTATTTTCCTGAATGGGCTCATTCAATCTGAATACCACCAGTGCGATTCCCGCGAATCCGAAAAGATACCAGAACCATTTAAACAAACCACCGTTTTCACCGGTTTTGGGGGATCTCTTTCCTGTGCCGGTGGATGTGCTTGAAGCATCCGATGAAAGCGTCGACTCGGTCATAAGTCTTCCGGTGCTGTCGATAGCGTTGCCGCAACCATCACACTTTCCGTCGTTGTTGTTATCCTTATGAATTCCGTTGGCCTTAACCACCACCGATGATTTATCGGTTA
>JAILPU010000070.1 GCA_024699395.1 Lachnospiraceae bacterium
CTGCATACCGGTGCCGCAAACAAAGCATGCACCGGTCCTTGTGGGAATCATAAACCGATTTACATATAACGAAGCATGCACCTGCCTTTGTGGGAGTTGTAAACTGATTTATGCATAATGATGAAATGATTTACATGAAGCCTTCCGTCTGTGAAAAAACGGCGGAAGGTATTTTAAAATATTTATCGCAAAAAGTTCTTTACAAGTATCGATTATTATGATAGTATCATTTAGTCGGCACGAAAATTAAATATGGTGCGATAGCCAAGTGGTAAGGCCCCGGTCTGCAACACCGTCATCGCCGGTTCAAATCCGGCTCGCACCTCTCATAGTTTGTAAAAAGTCTTAAAACCATTGGTTTTAAGACTTTTTTACTTCCTTGATTTTCTTTACGATGTCGCTTCGTTTTACGATTATAATATGACCGCATCCCGTGCACTTGAGTTTGAGGTCCGAGCCGAGCTTTAGGACTTCCCAGCTGTTGGAGCCGCAGGGATGCTTTTTTTTCATTATAAGAATATCGTGTTCATTGATTTCCATGACGGATTACCCCTTTAATTCGTAGTAGAAAAGATACTGTTGTATTATGCCTGCAAAGTTTCCAAAATATTCGGTGTCAAAGCCCTCGGGATAATACTTGTTCATAAGTTTTTTCACGTGGGTATCTATGGGAAAAGCCTCGGTATGTCCCAATCCGAAGAGACATATGCAATTGGCTACCTTATTCCCGATTCCTGTAAAAGATGTGAGCCTCTTCATGGATGAATCGTAATCCATCTCTTTAAGTTCCTCTATCCATGCAGGGTTTTTACTTGTATATTCAAACATTTCTGCAAGATACCTGTTCCTGTATCCCAGTCCAAAGTCGTGAGTCATAAAGACATCTCCGGGAATGTCTGCCGCTTTCGGAAAACATATTCCCGATGGATCGGTATATCTGCATAGGGCATTAACGGATCTTTTTATTCGCGTGATATTGTTGTTCTGGGAAATAAGGAAAGTGATTATTGTTTCCCAGGGATGCTGTTTCAGTATACGGATGCCTTTTCCGAATTCAAAGGATTTAATAAGGTGTTCATCTTTAAAGTCGTAAATTGATTTTTCTATTATATTGTAATCTCTGTTCAAATCAAAATAATCAATCCATAATTCATCCCATTCTGATTTGTCGCAGGAAAGATAAAGCTTGTTTTGGGTGAGAAGGCAGGTGAGACTTTTATCATATGCGTTTATGACAAAAGTGTCATTGCCGGTATCTTCTATTCTAAAAGCCTGACCGCTTGAGGCAATCTGATTAAGATCGAAGTGATCCGGGCGATTTATTTCATATTTAAATTTTCCTGGGCACATGTAATTCTTCGTATCCTTTCGTTATCGGCATGCCATACTTTTTGTGGAGGCCAGGGCATATTAAGAACGTAATCTTTGTCGCAATCCTCCAGCTGTTCAAGAAACTTATTAAAGATTGTTTTACTCTTGTACATGCCGAAACTGCAGGGGAGATAGGTGGGCGTTTCGGTATTTGTGACACCTTTAACCTGTATAAAAAAAGGCTTCCCTGCGTTATCGTACCGTTTTTCGTATACTAATTTTGACCTGGGCGTATCACCTTTCGGTTCATCAAGGAGTATGGTTCCTTCTTTCACAAAATGTTCCCACATTACATTCCCTATGGCAGATATTTCTGCGGGGAACAAGAGCTTATTCTTTATTTCTGTAGGGGTTAATCCCAAATCGGCCATGTGTTTTACAGCACCGGCATAGGCAACGTGGGATGTGAAATTCCCCAGGGCTTCTTTAAAACAGTCTTTGCTCATGTTTTTATCCTGTATGTCTAAACAACGCTGTCATTTTTACAATAGCGTGAAGACGAAGGTGAGTCAATAGGAGGATGTATTCAAATTAGCGGTTATATGTGGTAATATGGGAGTTGTGATGGTTTGGAGTAAGTGAGAAAATGATGAATTCATATAATAGAATTTTCACTGAGCAGGGGAATTAATGAGGGTAGTATGTTTTTTGCCGGTATTTTTTATGCGTTTGAGATGATAAATCATTGGATATAAAACCAAAGTGAGGGTATTGAAATCTAAAAATGGTAAAGCGTAATATTTGTTTTAGCCCGCCTGATATTTCAGAGACGGAGATTGCAGAAGTTGTTGAGACCCTGAGAAGCGGCTGGATAACCACAGGACCGCGAACAAAGCTCTTGGAACGTCGACTTGCTGCGTATATTGAGACCATGAAGACGGATGTGGATTGCACGACTCCTGAAGCGATTGCCAAGTATGGTCAACATGTCGTTTGCCTGAACAGCGCTACTTCAGCCGAGGAGTTGAATTTGAGAGTTCTGGGAATTCAACCGGGGGATGAGGTTATTGTTCCGGCTTATACATATA
>JAILPU010000074.1 GCA_024699395.1 Lachnospiraceae bacterium
CCGCAGATTAACTTTCCGTCTACTGATACTGCAGAACAGAACACACCATTTATATGTGCTTATACTCCTGTATTCCGGGAAATATAAAGACTTCAAATGAGAAGAGCAAAACGTCTTGGAATAGAAGAGTTTGTTGTATTATTTTCCATGAAGTCAAATGGTGACTTTTCTGAGGATACAATATTAAGAGCAGTGCTAAAAAACTCAATGGACAAAATGGAGAAGGTTATAGAATCATCTCTTCGTTCAGGAGATGTTGCTGCAAAGTGTTCTGATACACAGTATGTTGTATTACTTCCTGACTGTAACGAGGAGTCTGCAAAGAAAGTTGCAGAGAGAATCGTTGGAAAGTTTAAGGAAAACTGTAAATATAGTCGTATTGAACTTAAGTATGATCTTAAATTACTTGAAACAGAAGCATGGCTTCCAAAATACAACGTGGCTATTTAAAATTAGAGAATTTACTTTTTATTGTGGAGAAGGTATTATTTAATAGAAGAAGAGCCCTGAGAAATGCATGTAAGCTTATCTCAGGGCTTTGTCTGTTATTCAGTTCTTCTAAATCTTTAATATGCGTGATTTACCTGAAGATATTTAGTGCTTGTAATGTCTACATTTATAATACGACCTTTAAATACACTCTTGATAGAGTCTGGCAATTTCTCAAAACGTAAAGGGGCAGAAGGGGATGATATTCTAACATATTCATTTGCATGGACTTCATCATCAATTACTGCATCAAAGCAGAAAATCCCCTTTTGTGACAGTTTAATTGCATCGTTAATGAGAACATTGTTTTCATTAACTGCTTCCAATACTTCCGTTGTGGTTCTTTCAAGCATATTCATAAAGAAATTACAAATCTGTTCATTGATCTCACGACTTTCACAAACAAATTCAGGAACATTTGCACAGCCTGCTGATGTACAGGCAAAAATCATTCCGTTTGTATCAATACCGAACCACATGATATCCTCGACCTGTAAATCAAAAATACTATATCTCATGGTCATGAACTCCTTTCTATTATTTCTAAAAACATTGCACGGCAGTTATCACAGTAAGGCATAAATTGACCTGTTCTTGGACGAATCGGTCTTGTCAGCCTTATGTGCTCCAATTTGCTATCTGATAAAAGCATATCATTGATTACATGAAACTCAGCACAAACTCCTACGGTATTTCTATCAGTTACTCCTAGTGAACCTACTCCGCCAACCCTTTCGGCAAGTTTTAATAAATCGGGGTGTATCTTTTTTGGAATTTCACCTGCAAAAGCAGCAACTGTTTTTCCAGTCTTTTCATCATAAGCACCTACTGCCATTGCTTTCCCTCGCGAACCTGACGTACTACCTATCAAATGTTGGATTTTGGTGTAAGCCTGATTTTTTAGTGCATTGTTCCATATATTCTTTTCATTCTCCTTAGCCTTATTTGCCATCTCCTGATTTTTAATAGAGAGCTGCGGAGAGCCACTTGTTCCATGTGCAAGTCCCGAATCACTGTGGTTCATTCTACCACCGCCTTTCGGTTAGAATGCCTATCCTGATACAAGATCGTATTACGCTCTTTCAAGGTGTTATCAGGAATAATGATTTCAATACCCTTTTCGATAGCGTAGGAAAATGCAGCGAGCGTAGCATCATTTGTACTGCAAACATCATAAACGATAAGCGTTTTAAGTTTCGGCATTTTATCAACCGTCAGGCGAATATTTGCTCTTAACCGTAGATTTTCGGCAGGATCGTTCATATGCCCTTTGGTGCTAAGAGCAGCTACGGAACAGTTCTCATATCCGTCAAGAGCAAAATCAGCACTCTCTTTGGTTGGAAATGTAATGTTCGGTATAACAACTGCACCAATCTCAAACATGAACCAAAGTCCGATAATTCGCCCTTTAAACAAACGATAGTTGTTTTCAATCTTGTGAATATCGCCAAGCTCGGAAAAATCGGGAATAATGACATACTTAATACTCCTGAAACGCTCCTTGAAATATGCCAAGCGTTCTTCGACATTGTAGTAAATAGCCCAATACAGACCGTATTTACCGTCAAAATCCTCATCGAACTGGAAGAACGCCAAAGCAGTATGCTCCGTCTTGTGATACAGGCTTTTCTGGCTGTACAGTGCAATATAATCAGGGAATACCGATACATTGCAGTTGATAGCAGGCAAATCCATACCACCGCAGGAGATTGTTCTGTTTGTCAGCATAAGGTAGCTCAGATTGAGTAATCGTATTAAATTTTTATTGTTCTTCAAAAAAAACTCCTTTCTCCTATATCATAGGGGACAAAAAAACAAAATTTGTATATTCTACCTATTGACAAAGAAGAAGGGAGTATGGTATAGTTTATCTGTTATAGTTATGAGTATACTCGTAACTCCCAAAACGCATTGATTTGTTGTTACCAGCAACTTCTCAGTGCGTTTTTCTTCGTCATATACTAACATATTCAAAGGCAACACCACCTTTCATCATAATTCCAATTTGTATTACACCACAATATACAGTATTTGATAAAAAAGTTTAACACAATATATCGTGATTTAATCTTTAACCCACTCAAATTTAGGTAGCTCATGTGCAAAAGTACTCCAATCAAGCCACTCATCGCTGTGTAGTCTTCCAATAACAATCCAATGAGGTACACCCTCATACTGGGCAAAACGTTTGATATATGCCAAGTCGTGGTAATTATTGTAGGCAAGAAAATTCTTATAGTGTTCTGGATTGATAAGTGTATCACGGGCAAAAGAATCAGCATTATCTTCCATTTCAGATCGCACCGTATCAAAATCAACGAAACGTGTGCTTAAATCACCGTTGAGAAGATGACCGACTTCATGGAACAAGCTGAACCAAAATCTATCAGCATTCTTACCACGAATTGTTACGCAGAGGATAACTTTACCATTCTCCGTTTCCTTGATGAAGCCCTGAACAGGTGCACCACGGAAATGACGAACAACATCGAAAGCAACTCCACATTCTGCAAAGATAGCTTTAATATTGTTAACCATGGTGTTCGGATCAGTTTCAAACATCTGCTCCTTTATCGCCAGTATGCTGTCAGAGAGCTTCTTGCTGTCGAACTGAAGAGCTATATCAGTCTTTTCGGTCTGTATCTCACACAATCTCTGCCAAGCAAAAAGAATATACGAATCAATAGCCGTACTTGACTTGACCTGAGCACGATAGGCAGCGTTATATGTGATTTGTGGTATCACCGTCAGGTTAGTCACACAAAGAAGTTTGCGGAGTTGAATGATTTTCTCAGGAACACCGCAGCCATTGTGCATGACTTTTATCTTATCAATGAAATAATCAACAATATCTTTCATTCTTTTGAATATTGCTATTTCTTCCTCTGTGATGCCATTCTTTTCTTCAAGTTCAGCTTGATAAGCATCATACTCAGCCTGATAAGCAACCCAAGTACCACTTTTGTCACCGAGCGCAATATCGAGCTTACGAGCAAAAGACATGGATATTTCCTTTGTGCCGTTGATGACTGTGCTTATATGTTTCGCGGTCGCACCTGTACGAATAGCCAGCTCTGATTGCTTCATACCTCGTTTTGTTATCTCAGAAAGCAAGCGTACACCTGGATTTATTACTATGTTTGTTTCATCCATACCCCATCACAATCCTTTCTGAAATTTAGGATTTAGAATTATATTACCTAATAGGTAACATATCATCTTGTTTACATTATACTTTAGCGGGAAATGCTAAGTCAAGGGGATTATTTCAAATTCGGCATTTTCAACAATTATACTTTCGGATTCATCTATATACATTGTATAAAATCCATAAAAAATCGAACTCAAAATTAACATTTCTCACAGAAAAAATACTGCTATCAGTCTGAAAATATGTGTTATTGCACAACTTTTTTCAAATTAACTTCTTGGCATCACTCATCTAATTGCGATAAATTCCATCACCGTTATTTAAATAAAGACAACCTATGTGAGAATATAGCGTTTTTTCTAGAATATCATAGTTAATCTCTCGTATTAGATGTTAGCTTACACTTATGAACTCAAATTGCTTAGGGTTATATTTGTCCGTAAATATGATAGGGACACCTAGCTCACCAAAATACAACGTGGCTATTTAAAATTAGAGTATTTACTTTTTATTGTGGAGAAGGTATTATTTAATAGAAGAAGGTTGTGACTGTGTGACTAAAGTCATAAGTCATGACCTTCTTTCGTTGTGAAAGAGAGGCTGGTATTTATGAAAAGAATAGAAAAGATATTTAAGGCATTAGGAACACTTAATATAATACAGGTTGTAAGTGAAAAAGATGATATAAATAATATTTTAGATAATATAGAACAGTATGTTATGGAAATGGATGATAAATTATCAATATTTAAGGAAAACAGCGAAGCAAGTCTAATTAATAATAATGCAGGAATTAAACCTGTAACGGTAAGTAAAGATACATTTGAATTAATTAAATTGTCTAAGAAATATAGTGTTCTTACAGAGGGCATGTTTGATATTACTGTAAAGCCTATGGTTAATAAAAATAATAAGAAAAACTTTGAACAATGTGTGAACTTTAGGGATACTTTAGGTTTTACAGACTATAATAGTATTATACTAAATGAAACAATGCACAGCGTAATGTTAGAAAATGCAGGCCAGGGAATGGACTTTGGTGCAATTGCCAAAGGTTATATAATGGACAGAATTATAGAGATTTTTAAATATAATTTTGTGGAAAATGGAACAATAAATCTTGGGGGGACAACTATAAGTTTAGGAAATAAAACAACTGTAGGAATTAGAAATCCATTTAAACCATTAAATGAATCTGGCTATCATGAGGCAGTAATAACATTTGAAAGCATTGATGAAATTGTTGTGACTTCTGGATTATATGAGCAGGGGAACCATATAATTAATCCAAAAACAGGAGAGAAAGTATCTGGCGAACTAATATCAGCTACTATCATCGGAAACAATGGAGCAATGCAGGATGCCATAGCAACAGCATGTTTTGGTTTAGGTATAGAGAAATGCATTAATTTGCTTAAAAGATGTAACCTCGGCGGCGTATTTATATTTAAAGATGGAAGAATATTCGCAACGGAGGGCATGATTCAACGAATACATGTTAAGGAGTGATTATTGTCAATAACCCACGACTAAAGTCGCGGGCTTGCATGAAAGTTACTACACAGTGACTGCTGGCCTGGTATTGACTAGCCTGAGTACTTTTAGTACTACGTTAAGAGAGAATATATAGTTACCTACGGATATTTAGCCTAGTC
>JAILPU010000094.1 GCA_024699395.1 Lachnospiraceae bacterium
GGTGGGATTTACTGTTAGCGAGGACGAAAACAGCGACCTGGTTATTTATAATACCTGTACTGTCAGAGACAATGCCAATCAAAAGGTATACGGAAGGCTGGGACTTCTTGGAAGTTTTAAGAAGAAGAATCCAAACATGAAAATCGCTCTTTGCGGTTGCATGATGCAGGAAAAAGCTGTTATCGAGAAGATTAAGAAGAGCTACAGCTTCGTGGATCTTATTTTCGGAACTCACAATATATTTAAGTTTCCCGAGTTTTTATACAGAATGTACACCGAAGAGGAGACTGTTATCGATATCTGGGAGGATACCGGGACCATCGTGGAGAGCCTTCCTGTTAAGAGAAAGTATTCCTACAAATCCGGTATCAATATTATGTTCGGCTGTAACAATTTCTGCACCTACTGTATCGTTCCCTACGTAAGGGGTAGAGAAAGAAGCCGACGTCCCATTGAGATAATTAGAGAGATTGAAAAGCTGGTTTGTGACGGAGTTGTGGAGGTTATGCTTTTGGGGCAGAATGTTAACTCCTACGGAAAAGGCCTTGAAGAGAAAACTGATTTCGCTTCTCTGTTAAAAGAGGTTGCCAAGATTGAGGGCCTTGAGAGAATCAGATTTATGACTCCTCATCCCAAGGATCTTTCCGACGACCTTATAGAAGTGATGAAGACCACTCCCAAGATTTGCAGACATATTCACCTTCCTCTTCAGTCAGGTTCTTCAAGAGTGCTTAAGAGAATGAACAGACATTATACCAAGGAACAGTATTTGGAACTTGCTGCCAAAATAAGAAGAGAGCTTCCCGATGTTGCCATTACTACAGATATTATCGTGGGCTTCCCCGGGGAAACAAGAGAGGATGTTCTTGATACCGTGGATGTGATTGAGAAGGTTAATTTCGATAATGCCTTTACTTTTATCTACTCCAAGAGAAGCAATACTCCCGCTGCGGAATATGAAGATCAGGTTCCCGAAAATGAAGTGAAAGAAAACTTTAATCTGGTGCTTACCGCCGTTCAGGAAAATGCCAAGAAAAGGGCGCTTTTGTATCAGGATATGGAGACCGATGTTTTGGTGGAAGAAATCAATGAAAACGATCCCAATCTTGTAACGGGAAGAATGTCCTGCAATATGTTGGTACATTTTGAAGGTGACGAATCCCTTATCGGAAAGATTGTGAAGGTTAAGTGCGATAAGTGTAACGGATTTTATTATTTTGGACACAGGGTATAGATAAATGGTAAATGTTGATGAACTTACGCCTATGATGGCTAAGTATATGGAGACCAAAAAGGAATATGAGGACTGTATTCTTTTTTACAGGCTGGGGGATTTCTACGAGATGTTTTTCGACGATGCAATAACGGCGTCAAGGGAACTGGAGATTACCCTTACAGGTAAAAGTTGCGGTCTCGAGGAGCGCGCTCCCATGTGCGGCGTCCCTTATCATGCGGCGGAAACTTATCTGACCAGATTGGTCAACAAAGGCTACAAAGTGGCTATCTGTGAGCAGGTGGAGGATCCCAAGCTTGCCAAAGGCCTTGTAAAAAGAGAGGTCACCAAAGTCGTTACTCCCGGTACCAATCTTGTGGTGGAAAATCTTGATTCCACCAAAAACAATTATCTTATGTGCATTTTTTATCTGGATAAAAATGCGGGTGTCTGCGTTGCGGATCTTACCACTTCCGATTTTTATCTCACAGACATAGCGGGGAATGCAAAGCTTTTTGATGAAATCGTAAGATACGCTCCCTCAGAGATTATCTGCAATGAAAATCTCTATGTCAGCGATTTAAATATTAAAGACATCACCGAAAAGCACAATATCAGTACCAGATGTCTTGATTATAAATATTTTGACCAGGATGAATGTACCAAAAGAGTTTTGCAGCAGTTTAAATCCACAAGTCTTAAGAATCTTGGGGTGGACTGCTTTGATCTTGGTATTATTGCAGCCGGGGCTCTTATTAAATATCTTCACGAGACCCAGAAGTCGGAACTTAACAATCTTAATTATATTAAGCCTTACAGAACAGATAAATTTATGCTCCTTGACAGTTCCACAAGACGCAATCTTGAACTGTGTGAAACCATGAGGGATAAGGAGAAAAGAGGTACCCTTTTATGGGTGCTGGATAAGACCAAAACCGCCATGGGTGGAAGGCAGTTAAGGCATATTATCGAACAGCCTCTTTGCGATAAAACAGAGATTGAAAGGAGGCTTGATTGCATCGAAGACCTTAACAACGAGCCTGCCTCAAGAGATGAGATAAGAGAATATCTTGCCCCTGTTTACGATCTGGAGAGACTTCTTTGTAAGATTACCTACAAAACCGTTAACCCCAGGGATATGATTTCCTTCTGTTCTTCCCTTAAGATGATACCCCCTGTTAAAAAGGTGCTTAGCGGTTATAAATCGGCTCTGTTAAAGGAATTATACGATAATATCGATTCCCTTGAGGATATTTCAACCCTTATAGAGAATGCCATTTTGGAGGAGCCTCCCCTTACCATAAGGGAAGGGGGAATTATTAAAGACGGTTTCGACCCTGATATCGATACATTAAGAAGTGCCCATACCGACGGTAAAAAATGGCTGGCGCAGCTTGAGAGCGACGAGAGAGAAAGAACCGGTATCAAGAATCTTAAGATCAAATACAATAAGGTCTTCGGTTATTATTTTGAAGTAACCAATTCTTATAAAGACCTTGTGCCCGACGATTTCTTTATAAAGCAGACTCTGGCCAACGCCGAGCGTTATACTTCCGTAAAGCTTAAGGAATATGAGGATAAGATTCTCAATGCGGAAGAAAAATTAAAGACTCTTGAATATGACATGTTCTGCGAGATAAGGGATGCCATTCAGGCGGAGTGTATTAGGATTCAGGATACCGCAAGAGCTATCGCTTACCTTGATGCCTATGCATCATTAGGGCTTGTTGCGGAACAGAATAATTTCGTAAGACCCAAACTTAATTCCAAAGGGGTTATCAAAATAAAAGACGGAAGACATCCCGTGGTGGAGAAGATGCTTTCCGGGAATCTTTTTATTCCCAATGATACCACCCTTGATAATGCCCACAACTGTATAAGTATTATCACCGGCCCCAATATGGCGGGTAAATCCACCTATATGAGGCAGACCGCTCTTATAGTTCTTATGGCGCAGATTGGAAGCTTTGTCCCTGCCTCCTCCGCGGATATCGGTATTGTGGACAGGATATTTACAAGAGTGGGTGCAAGCGACGACCTTGCCAGCGGACAGTCCACTTTTATGGTGGAGATGAATGAGGTTGCCAATATTCTTAGGAACGCAACCTCCAACAGCCTTCTTATCCTTGACGAGATAGGAAGGGGTACTTCCACCTTTGATGGTCTGGCTATTGCCTGGGCGGTTATAGAACATATTTCCAACAAAAAGCTGTTGGGAGCAAAGACTCTTTTTGCCACCCATTATCATGAACTTACCGAGCTTGAAGGTAAAATGGACAATGTTAAAAACTATTGCGTGGCCGTTAAGGAAAGCGGCGACGACATAGTATTTTTACGAAAGATCATCAAAGGAGGCGCCGACAAGAGTTACGGTATTCAGGTGGCCAAAATCGCCGGGGTTCCGGAGATGGTTATCGACAGGGCAAAGGTTATTGCCGAGGAACTTACCTACAACGACATAACCCAGAACCTTCACAATATTGCTCCTGTTAAGGGTGCCAACGAGAAGGCCAAGCACCGTGTTGCCAAGCAGGATGATGTGGATGCGGGCCAGATGAGTCTCTACGACTTAGTAAAGGACGAAGATATCATAAACGAGATAAGAGATATCGAGTTGTCGGTATTGACACCGTTAGATGCTTTGAACACATTATATAGACTTCAGAATAAGATAAAAAACAGGTGGAACGGTTAGCTTTGGAATATGAACGGTAACCGGCGAATCGGTTAGATTCGAAACATGAATGGTGATTGACGTAAGAGTTAGAATCATGACAATTTCAGATACGGATTGAAAAGATAGATTTGGGTCGATATCTGAAACAAGTAAACTGATAGATTTGGGAAAAGATAGGGAATAAAAGGAACGGTTAGAATCGGATAAAGATTACAGACAGGTGGAATGGTTAGACGCGTTTTAGAATAATATTAGAAACGGGTGGAACAAAAACA
>JAILPU010000151.1 GCA_024699395.1 Lachnospiraceae bacterium
AGATGTCGGTGGGTGATGGTATAAACGGGATAGATTGAATAATCTCCGTGGATTTTGTAGGGATTTTAATGACTAACCGACGAAAAGATGATACAATTATGTTGTTGTAATAAAAAAAGTTGAACGAGGTTTTTATATATGCTTGAAACAGGAATCAAAGCACCTGATTTTACCCTTCCGGACCAGGACGGAGTTATGCATTCTCTTTCGGATTACAGAGGTAAAAAGGTTATTTTATATTTTTATCCCAAGGACAGCACTCCGGGATGTACGGCGCAGGCTTGCGGTTTTTCCGAAAGATACCCTTTATTTACAGAGAAAAATGCGGTAGTCTTGGGGATCAGCAAGGATTCCGTGGCTTCCCACCGTAAATTTGCAGATAAATACGGCCTTATCTTTACCCTTCTTTCCGATACGGAGAAGAAAGTAATCGAAGCGTATGATGTCTGGAAAGAAAAGAACATGTACGGAAAGCAGACCTTCGGGGTTGTGCGCACAACGTATCTTATAGATGAGGAAGGCATCATCGTAAAGGCAAGGGATAAGGTTAAAGCCAAGGAAGATCCCGAGTTTATGCTTGAGAATCTGGATTAATGCAAAGAAAGATTCGGAGTTTATTTGATTAAAATTATGGGAATAAATATAAGTTACAGGGAGTGAGTTTTTTTGGAACGTGAACAGGGAATTATAAAAACAAGTATGGTGGGCATCGGCGCCAATCTGTTCCTTGCGGCTTTTAAAGCTGTTGCGGGCTTACTTGCGGGATCCATAGCAATTGTCTTGGATGCTGTCAACAATCTGTCGGATGCGCTGTCCAGCCTTATAACCATAATCGGCGCAAGGCTTTCGCTTAAAGCCCCTGACAAGGAACATCCCATGGGACACGGGCGCATAGAGTACGTCAGTGACATGGTGGTGGCGGCCATTGTACTGTATGCCGGTATAGTGGCAATGACGGAGTCGGTTAAGAAGATCATCAATCCCCCTTCGCCTAAATATTCCGTTTTGTCCTTTGTTATTCTGGGAGCGGCTATTATAGTAAAGCTGGTGATGGGCACTTTTGTAAAAAAGCAGGGAAAAAAATACAAGTCCAATTCCCTGGTGGCATCGGGACAGGATGCGTTTTTTGATGCGGTGCTTTCCACGGCGGTGTTCTTATGTGCCCTTCTTTATATGAATTCCGGAATACTTTTGGAAGCATATATGAGTATTGTCATATCGGTTTTTATCATTAAAGCCGGTATTGATATAATGCGGGATACCGTGGATTCCCTCTTGGGAAGAAGAGCGGACAGGGTACTTACCCTTAAGATTAAAGAGATTGTAAATGCCATCCCTGAGGTGAGAGGCTGTTACGACTTGATTATCTACAATTACGGACCTGACAAAAACTATGCCTCCATGCATGTGGAACTACCCGATATCATGACGGTGGCTGAGGTGGATGTGCTCACCAGAAAAATTCAGGCTTCCGTGTACCGTAAGACCCAGGTGGTGGTTACGGGTGTGGGAGTTTATTCCTACAATACCACTAACGATGAGGCCAGCTGCATAAGGAATGCGGTGCAGGAAAAGGTTCTTGCGACGGAAGGTATGCTTCAGATGCACGGCTTCTTTATCGATATTGAATCAAAGGAAATGCGTTTCGATGTTGTGGTGAGCTTTGACATTGATATTAAAGAGGGCTTAGAAGCCCTCACGAAGGATATCAAAAAAGATTATCCCGACTACAAATTGACCATATCTCCGGATGTGGATATTTCAGACTGATGAATTGAGAGGTTTTTAATATGCTTGAACGGGTACCAACCTGTTATATATTTGTTATGGCGATACTTGCTGTCACCGGGGTTGCAATTCCTTTACTTATAATGTTTTTTCTCAAAAAAAGAGGAGTGAAAGGAAGCTACTTTTTCTGGGGATTTGCGGCGGCTGTTGTTTTTTCCCTGGCGTTTGAACAGATAATAAATGCAGTGATCATCTATTTCTTTGGATACAGAATAGCTGCAACTACTTTGAATAAAGCGCTCTACACCGGATTCCTTGCGGCGCTGTTTGACGAATTCGGTAAGTTCATTTTCCTTGGAAAGGTGATTGATAAAAAGGATGACAACCGAAACGCTGTGATGTTCGGTGCCGGATTCGGAATGCTTGAGATGGTGTGTCTCCTTTCCTGCGAGATGATTTCCAACCTTATGTTTGCAATTAAGATTAACAACGGTCAGTTTCAACAGATGATGGAGGGACTGGATTCTGAGTCAACAGAGCAGATGAACACTATCAAGTTCAATCTGTGTAACGTGGGATGGAAGACATATGCAGCGGAATTTGCAGGAAAGCTTATGTCCTTTACCATTCAGGTGTGCCTCTGCGTTATTGTGTGGTACGCAGTAAAGCTTGGGGGTATGTACAGGCTTCTTGTGATTCTTTCCTTTGCACTTCATATGGGTATTAATTCCGGAAGCGTTTATATAAGCGACTGTTTCGGAGGCACTGTAGCCGAATTGGTATTTTTGGCATTTACTGTTGTGATGGTTGTCTTGACTTTATTGCTGTATAAAAAGCTTAAAGATAAGGAACCGATTGTAGAGGAG
>JAILPU010000196.1 GCA_024699395.1 Lachnospiraceae bacterium
TTTAAGTTCAAATACGCATCTTACAAATTCATTTGTAAAACTGGGGCTTAACAGTGCCCGAAGAGATTGGTAAAGAAGCTTTAACATCCTGCTCTCGTCGTTATTTTCAACGGTTACATGATCGCATACGTCACATAGATACATGCCATAAGCGGCCTTTACATAGTCATCCCTAAACTCCGCAAAATAATTACTTATATCCGCATCACAGATATTATATGCGGTCTGGGATTCCCTCAACTTAAAAACACCAAAAGAGAAAGGTCCGGTCGCCGCCCCGTATTTGGAATTGGGCCGTCTGGCCCCCTTCGCAAAGGCGGTGATCTTACCTCTCTCTCTCGTTAGGATCAATACTCTTCTGTCATATTCTCCCACGGGAAAAGACTTTAATACCATTCCCGTCAAATTAATAAACTCAAACATTTTTAACGTCCCACATCTTTGGGATTGTATCCGAAACTCTTAAGATACATATCGGAATCGCGCCAGTCTTTTCTGACCTTTACCCAGAGCTTTAAATTAACCTTGCACTCCATATTTTTTTCAATATCGATACGGGCTCCGGTGCCTATCCTTTTAAGCATCTGCCCCGCCTTGCCGATAATGATCCCTTTATGGGAATCCTTCTCGCATATTATGGTGGCATCGATATTGCACACGTCCTTAAGTTCTTTCATGCTCTCCACGGTAACGGCAATACCGTGGGGTATCTCATCCTTAAGGTAACGGAGGGCTTTCTCTCTTATAATCTCCTGGACGATCTGTCTCATGGGCTGGTCCGTAATGGTATCTTCATCATAGAAAGCTTCTCCCTCGGGAAGATACATGAAGATACACTTCATAAGTTCGGAGACGTTGTCGTTTTTAAGAGCCGATACCGGCACTACTTCTGCGAAATCATATTCCGCAGAATATGTCTTAATAAACTCAAAAAGCTCCTCTTTCTTAACGGTATCTATCTTGTTTATCACAAGTATAACCGGAGTCTTTACCTTTTTAAGTTTTTCGATTATCTCTCTTTCACCGGCACCTATATAATTGGTGGGTTCCACAAGCCACAGAACCGCATCCACCTCGTTCAACGTTCCCACGGCCACATTTACCATGTAATCTCCCAGTTTGTTTCTGGATTTATGAATTCCGGGAGTGTCCAAAAATACAATCTGACCCTCATCGCAGGTATATACTGTCTGTATGCGGTTTCTTGTAGTCTGGGGTTTATCCGAGGTGATGGCAATTTTCTGACCTATCATCCTGTTCATCAAAGTGGATTTTCCCACGTTGGGACGTCCTATCAAAGTAACAAATCCCGATTTAAAGCCCTTTTTATTGTCCATTTTCATTCTTCTTTTCTTGTTGTCTTTCCTGAGCCTGTCTTTCGCGCTCTTGTCTTACTCTTTCTCTCTGTTCCCTTTTAAGCCTGTACATTTCAGCTTTCTTGGCTTCTCTCTGAGCCTTTTTCTCGGCCCTCTTTGCTTTTAAGCCATCGGCTTTATTGTACATATTAAGTACCTTTCTTACAATCAAAATAATGATTGTGATCACAACAACAAATACCACAAGGTAAGGGATGTTAACGATAAACCAAATCACAAAGTTCTTAAGACCGTTGCCTACCTGCTTTAAGCTGTCAACAAATCCTGTGGATATCTGCTCCCAGAAACCGGGCTCCTCTTCGGGCTCCGCAGGCTTGTATTCCTTAACTTCATCTATCTGCATGGAGACAGTGGAATAATCAATCTTGTTGTCATATGTTCTCAACTGACTTTCCATGCTTTCAAGCTGATAGCGGATGCTTGTGAGTCTGTCCTCTATGGTGATCATCTCATCAATGCTTTCAGCTGCCGAAAGGAACTCCAAAAGCCTCTCCTCTTCTCCCTTAAGAGCTTTCTTGTGGCTTTCAAGATCCACATAGGAAAGGGTTACGTCGGTAACATTTTCATTTTTACGAACTATATTGCAGTTTGTGGCTACCGAATCAAGAAATGACTGAAGCTTGTTCTGGGGTATACGAAGAACAATATACGCAGTTCTCTTAAAATATGTGCTGTCATTGTATCTGCTTCCGTTATTAATATTACTGCTCTCTACATATCCCCCCATGGAATTGCAGGTTGATGTAACGGAATCAAGAAGTGTGTCAAAACTCTTTGTCTCCGCCGTAAGGTCCACGGTCTTAATAAGCTTTCTGTTAGTGGAGGTTGCGGTTTCTTCAATATCTACGGAGGAACTTGTATCACCGCTATAATCTCCTGCT
>JAILPU010000224.1 GCA_024699395.1 Lachnospiraceae bacterium
AGAAATGCCCTTTTTCTCATAGTAAAGGTGTCGTTGCCTCTTTTACTTATATCCCTTATCATTGGTCTTATAATAAGTATAATCCAGACGGTTACCTCCATTCAGGAGCAGACCCTTACCTTTGTGCCCAAGGTACTGGGAATTTTTTTGGGACTTATGATTTTGGGACATTGGATGATGAACAGTATGGTGGAATTTACCGTTGAACTGTGGTCTCAATTCCCACTTTATATACATAGGTGAATTCAATGAATTTTTCCGTTTCTTTTTATGATGTTGAATTCTTTCTGCTTATCTTAACGAGGGTTGCCACTTTTGTTTTTATAGCTCCCTTTTTTGGAATGAACAATGTTCCCAGGAGAGTGAAGATAGGCTTAAGTGTATTTATAGCCATCCTTTTGTATTACTCAGTTGCAAAGGATTTCTCTTTCGTATCCGATTCTGTTTGGGGATACGGTTTTTGTGTTGTAAAAGAAGCAATCGCAGGGCTGCTTATAGGCTTCGGTGCCAATATGTGTACCTCCATTGTTAATTTTGCGGGTTCTGTTGCAGATATGGAGACGGGTCTTTCCATGGTTTCTTTGATAGACCCCGCCACACAACAGCAGACCTCTATTACCGGCGTTTTATACCAATATGCATTTATGCTTATGCTGGTGGCCACGGGGATGTACAGATATCTTCTTGGAGCTTTGGCAGATTCCTTCAAGCTAATTCCTGTGGGAAAGGTTATGGTGAATGCCAGCCTTTTAAGCGAGAGTGTCATTAAATTTCTTGCAGATTACATTCTTATAGGTTTTAGGATAATATTGCCTATTTTTTGCATTATGCTTTTGCTTAACTGTGTTTTGGGAATCTTGGCAAAGGTTTCCCCTCAGCTAAATATGTTCGCCGTGGGACTGCAGCTTAAGGTATTGATCGGTCTTGGTGTACTTTTTATTACAGTTGGACTTTTAAGTAACGCCTCGGAACTTATTTTTGATGAGATGAAGCAGATTATAAATTCCTTTGCAAAGGCATTGATTTAGACGGCAAATATCATTTTGATATTGGCCAAAGCTCGGAAACGGATTTGGTAAATTATTAGCGTGAAATGTTTTAAAGTCTTGATTAGGAGTTAGTGTGAGCCTTAGATATAACCTCCAGTTCTTTGCTGATGACGGTCAGGGCGGTGAGAAGACCGAGCCGGCCACTCAAAAGAAATTAGATGATGCGCGTAAAAAGGGTCAGGTTGCCAAAAGCAAGGAAGTTGCCGTGGCGTTTACGATGCTTGCCCTGTTTATAACTTTAAAGGTCTGGATAGGAATTATGGGACCCCTTATGATGGGGCTGTTCAAAGATTTTTACGGTTATATTCCGGGAATGATATCCGGAATTGGGGGCGATATGAACCACTCGGATATGAGAGTGGTGTTTGTTCGCCTGATTCTGTTTTCCCTTTTACTTATGGCACCCATGCTGCTTGTGGGTTTTGTGGTTTCTTTTATCAGCGATATAATCCAGGTGGGCTGGAAGGTTGCAAATGAGGCTATGAAGCCCAAGTTTAACAAGCTTAATCCCATTTCGGGTTTTAAAAGGATTTTCTCGATAAACAGTGTTGTGGAACTTATCAAATCACTGGCGAAGATATTTTTAATAAGCTATGTGATTTACAGCTATTTAAAGACACGAACCGTTATCCTTCTTCATGTTTACGATCTTACCCTTATGCAGACTTTAAACATTTTAAAGGATACGGTAATCAATCTGGGAATAAGAATAAGCCTTGTATATATGATTATTGCCCTTGCGGATTTCATTTATCAGAAGCTGAAATTCAAAAAGGACATGAGGATGACCAAACAGGAAGTTAAGGAAGAATATAAACAGCAGGAAGGAGATCCTCAGGTTAAGGGTAAGATTAAACAGAAGATGCAACAGGCATCTATGAGAAGAATGATGGCAGAGTTGCCTAAGGCTGACGTTGTCATCACAAACCCTACCCATTACGCTGTGGCCATAAGATATGACGGTGAGGTGGACGATGCTCCCAGAGTCATAGCAAAAGGTGAGGATTATTTGGCTGCCAGGATAAAAGAAAAAGCGAAAGAATACGACATTGAGATTGTTGAAAATAAACCTCTTGCCCGTCAGCTTTACGCAAATGTGGAGATAGGAGAGACTGTCCCCACGGAGCTCTATCAGGCTGTGGCCGAGGTACTTGCCTTTGTATACCACCTAAAGGGCAAGGTTTAATCCGTATTGATTGTGGGTTGCAATTCGTCCATATCTGCATATTTTGCATTAGAGGAAATGTTGGTTTTTGTTTAATTCCAACGCGAAATAAATGCTTATTTATGTACATTACATTAGTGTAATTGTTGGATTGGGGTTGATTTCGACACGCAATAAACGATTACTTATGTACATTACAGTAGAGTTATTGTAGGATTCGGGTTGATTTTGCATTGAAATATGTATATATCTGTGTGAATCGCATTTGGAATATGATTTGAAATTTGGTTTGATACCGGAAAGGGGAAAGGCATGAAGATACAAAAGGCCGATATTGGCGTTGCCCTTTATATTATGGCAGCGTTTCTTATGCTTATTATAAGTATCCCCGCAGGTATCCTCGATGTTTTTCTGGCCATTAATATTTCCGTGGCACTTACAATTCTTTTCGGTACCATGTTTTCAAAGGAAGTACTGGATATGTCCTACTTCCCCACGATGCTGCTTTTTACCACCATTTTTAGGATTGCCCTTAATGTGTCTTCCACCAAACTTATCCTTAAAAACGGCTATGCGGGAAATGTGGTGGCCACCTTCGGTGAGTACGTGGGCGGAGGTGACCTGATAATCGGTATTATCGTCTTTTTGATACTGATACTTATCCAGTTTATGGTTATCAACAAAGGTTCGGAGCGTGTATCCGAGGTTACCGCAAGATTTACTTTGGATGCTATGCCCGGTAAACAGATGGCAATCGATGCGGATCTTAATACAGGCGCCATTACCGATGCGGAAGCCAAAAAGCGCCGTGAAAAAATACAGGAAGAAGCCAACTTTTTCGGCTCCATGGACGGTGCTGTTAAGTATGTTAAGGGAGATGCGGCCGCAGGTCTTATAATAACCCTTATAAATATTATCGGCGGAATCCTTATGGGAGTTACAAGGCAGGGCTTGGGCGCGCAGGAGGCTCTTAACAAATATGCCATTCTTACCATAGGTGACGGCCTAGTAAGCCAGATTCCTTCACTTTTGATATCCCTGTCCACCGGTATTCTGGTGACCAAGGGAAGTAAGGATGCGGATTTCGGCTCCACAATGGTAAAGCAGCTTTTCAACATCCCGAAGGTTTTGTATCTTGTGGGGGTTATGCTTATAGCCCTTGGATTTGTAACAACACTTAATACCATACTTTTTGCCGGTTTCGGTATTATTTTCCTTATTGTGGGAAGAAATATAGAGAGTACCATCGAGATGGCCAATATAGAGCAGGAGGTCACGGCAGAGGAAGCGGAAGCCGAGGAGATACGGCAACCGGAGAATGTCAACTCCCTTTTGAATGTGGATCCTATTGAGTTAGAGTTCGGTTACGGTATCATACCCCTTGCGGATGCGGCTCAGGGAGGAGATCTCCTTGACAGAGT
>JAILPU010000234.1 GCA_024699395.1 Lachnospiraceae bacterium
TCTCTGTATCACGGCTGATTAATCTGTCAACCGTAGCATCCATTCCTATCGCACCAAGTGGTGCCGTGATCACAATAGACACAACAGCCATCGTCAGAACAACGTTTCCACAAGAAAGTCCCATAGCAAGAGGCACTCCTCCGATTGCAGCCTGAACAGTTGCTTTAGGAAGCTGCGATATCAAACAGAATATGACTTCTTTTGTATTAAGCCCCACACCCAGTACCGATACAAGCGTTCCAAGCTCTCGGAACAAAAGCCCTATAAAGAGCATGATGACCATTCCGACACCGGCTTTTGTAACATACCCTATATTAACCGTCGCGCCCACCAACACAAACAGGAAAATCTCTGCCGCTACCCAAAGTTTGCTGAATTTTGCAGACAGTCTACCTGCCACTATTGGCAGTCTCATCTTCAATGCGATTCCCATTGTCATAACTGCAAGCAATCCTGATACCGGTGCCATACCTTCAATCCAGTACAAGATCATACTGAAAGCCATCATGATAGTTACCTTAAGTGAATCTCTTATGTGCACTTTCTTGAAATATACAGAAAGGATCAATCCCAGTACTCCCCCCGCCAAAGCCCCGAGTATGATCTCTTCCGGGATCCGTAAAAGACTCATGGCATTCATGTTCCCTCCGGCTTCCAAACCGACCAGTGTGGTAAAAAGCACAATAACATATATGTCATCAGCACTTGCACCTGCAATCAGCATTTGCGGTATCCCTTTTTTTATACCAATACCTTCATCTATCATTTTCGTAAGTCTGGGAACAGTCACGGCAGGCGAAACAGCGCCCATGACAGCTCCGAGGATACCCGCCTGAAGTGTTGTCACCCCCATTATGGCAGGTGCAAATAGAACAAATGCAATCAATTCAAATGTGGCCGGAACAAAGCAGAGCATTACTGCAGATTTGCCTATCCTTTTAAGATCAGTTATATCCAAAGATAATCCTGCTTTTGCGATTATTATAATCAGTGCAATCTTTCGTAAATCTCCGGACATATATACGACAGAACTGTCAAGAATATTCAGAAAACAGGAGCCCAACAAAATACCTGCAAGAAGCATACCTATAATACGAGGAAGATGTGCTTTAGATACAATCCATCCCAATGTAAGTCCCACGATAATTATCAATCCAATACTTAATAACATAACAAATTCCTTTCGTAATGGCGCAAAAAAGCTGATAACTTTCCTGCTGTTTATAGTTGCAGAAGTCATCAGCCTAATAAGCGGTTCGGATTCTCATCCGGGGAGACATCATTCCCCTATTCAATTGCTAATAAAATATCATAAATATGCTGTTTTGTAAAGCACTCTTTTTCGTGATTTATCGATAAAAACAAGCACTTGGTTGGCGATATTAATAACTGCATCCACATCGTATGCCACGAACTTAGCATTTTGGTTTAATAAAAAGAACCTTCGCAACTTTTATTACCGCAAAGGTTCTTTTTGTTTAACAATCCGATTAGTAAACCTTAGCTCCGTTTGAAAATGCAATAACAACATTAATCCCGCTAGTTTATTTTTAGAAAAACGTAAATAGGGATTTTCAACCGGTTATCACTGTTTACATCCTTTGGCGCACGTACTATCTAAAATAATTTCAAAAACTTCTTGGTATATGGCTCTGTTATTACAGACTTCACAGTATAACCTGTTTCTGCCACCTTCACAATAATCTCCTCTTTATCCGGCTCCTGCTCAGAGACAAAAGTGCTCTCGCCCTTAGTGTGTGAACTCTTTACCTTCTTAGCATCCGGAACAACTTTTCTAATAACATCATTTATGTGCGCCTCACACATACCGCACATCATGCCGTCAATTTTAAGTGTTGTTTTAATCATCAAATCCTCTACTCCTTTTCACTCGTCCTTAAAATAATCTTCCTTCGAAACATTTTGTCTTTCTTTGAAATAATCCACCCAAAAAGGATTTTCTTTATCAAAAATCGCTTTTTGCTCAGGAGTCAAACTCCATGGATAGTCGCTCCATATATTATAAACCATAAACAAATCAAATGAAAAAAAGATTGGCCCTCTACGTGACAAATCATCAAGCCACCAAATTTTATCACTTTTTCTTTCTTTATAAGGATCTGCCCAGTCATCATTTTTTAAACATCTTTCAATCAGAGCATCCCCTCCATATGCATGAATTTTACCCATTTTAACATAATCCGCCCACCAAATCTTATTTTCATTATTTATATCCAAATCCCGAAACTCAATCTTATCTTCCATATTAGTTTGTCACCTCATACTATCTACCTCCAAAGTTAATA
>JAILPU010000243.1 GCA_024699395.1 Lachnospiraceae bacterium
AAATGCAAAAAGTATCATGCACCCCAGATACGGAATCATTCGATTGAAAAGATTGTCCCTTCCCGAAATAATTAAATCCGCAATCTTGTATATCATTCCGAAAGGCACGATACCCAAAACTGACCCTAATGTCATAAACGCAATCGCGGCATAAAAATATTTCTTATACTCGCCCATTCTTCTTATAATCCTTGATGTTACAGATCCCGATTCTCTCTCTGAAGTATGAGCATCCCTTTTTTCGGTAAGGAAATAGTATTTAACCTTTTCTATGCCGTCTGCATCAAGGGGATATGCAGATACAAGACTTCCTTTTTCCATGTGCACAACATAAGTACAACAATTAAGAATAAGTTCAAGGTCGTGGGTTATTATCACGGATGTATCAACTTCAGTTTTTACATCGTTTATAAGCTTGGAAAAATTTACCATCCCGGAATGATCCAGTCCGCTTGTGGGCTCATCATAAAAAATTATCTTCTTTTTGGAACTGATTGCGGATGCTATTGCCACTCTCTGTTTCTGACCGCCGGACAAAGAGGATGGATGCTTGTCTTTTTGCTCAAGAATATCAAGTTTATCAAGAATCTCAAGCGCCTCTTCATCGCTTATATTGCTATTGAGCTTTAGTTCCTCCAAGACATTTTCGCAAAAAAGCTGACGGTTAACATCCTGCATGACCATAAAGCACTCTTTTACTCTCTCTTTAGCGTCAAGCACTTTACCGTCAATACTGACTGAACCCGAAGACGGACTTGTGCCGCACAAGGCTTCCGCCAAAGTACTTTTTCCGGTACCGTTGTCCCCTATAAGGGCAATAACGTTATTCTTGGGAAAGTTTAGAGTCTCGATATCAACAATGGTATCATTCCCCTTCTGACAGGAAAAATCTTCGATTTCTATCATAGGTTCTGAGTGGATGTTCTTTACAGGCGTCCCCTTAAGGTCCTTCAAATCTGTGGTCCGAAGTCCTAATTCCTCCAGTTCTTTGGAAGACAAGGATTGCATCTCTTCTCTTACAAATTCTCTTTCTATCTGCCCGTTTCTCATATAAATGAACCTGTCCGCCAAATCCATCAGAAAATAAAGCCGGTGTTCGGAAATAATAACTGTCTTTCCTTCCTTTTTAAGTTCCGAAATAACCTTCTTAAGGCGGTTGATTGCCTTTTTATCAAGGTTGGAAGTGGGTTCGTCCATGACAAACACCGATGGTTTGGATGCATAAACAGATCCGCAGGCAATCTGTTGTTTTTCACCCCCGGACAATTCAAATATGTTTCTGTCAAGCAACGGATCAAGCAAAAAAATCTCAGACGTTTCTTTTAAACGCTTATCCATCTCCTCCTTTGACATGTTTCTGTTTTCACAGCCGAACAGTATTTCCCCTGTAGTATTGGTATGAAAGAACTGACTTTTGGGATTTTGAAAAACCGAACCCACTATGGTTGATATTTTTTTAAGTGGCTCCCGAGGTACATCTATGCCATCTATGTATAAATGGCCTTCCATGTATCCCTCGTAAAAATGCGGTGCCAGACCATTGATAATCCTGGTCATTGTAGTCTTTCCGCATCCGCTCTTTCCGCAAAAAACAACCAGTTCCCCATCGCGAATCTCTAAATTAATATTTCGGATTCCGTCTTTTTGTTTATCATCTTTTGTATAGAAAAACGATACATCTTCAATTTTAATCATTACTGCTTTTCCTTTTATATACAGATACCGACCACACAAAATGCCACGAACAAAATGATTACCATGTAGTCAGCCATCGTCATTTTCACCTCTACGTAAGAGCTTCTGTTTTTCCCGCTGTCAAGGCCCCTTGCCATCGCCGACGAAGCGAGTTCATCCATAAGGGCTACACAGCTAAACAAAAGGGGAACCATAATATATTCAACCATCAGTGCAGGCTTTGTTAACACGTTTTTAAGGTTAAACTCTATTCCCCTGAACATCATGGCTTTTCTTATACCGTTCCATTCATCGTTTACCGTGGGCATGAAACGAATCATAACAATAAACGGGATAACAAAGCCTGTGGGGAGTTTCATCTTTTGAAATGACGCAATAAGTTCTCCCATCCCGGTTGTTTTGGTAAATAAATTAAGCGCCATAAGTATCGGGCAAAAATATCTCACAAGTAGCAACAGTCCATGATAGACCGCTCCAAATATTCCGGATAATTCAGTTGTTTGGGCGCCGTCAAAAATTGCATAAAAAATAAGGGCAAGTACTATCCCCTTTAGCGCAGAAAAGACTTTTCCCTCAAATGCAAGCAAAACCCCCAGTATGACAGTACAGATGATTGCCGGCACAGTTGTGACACATCTGCCGGCAAACACCGCTGTTACTATCAGGATAAGCAGTTTGGTCCTCGGGTCCAGTCTTGAACTTGTACTCCCGTTATCCAAAAACACTTTTCAGCCTCCTATACCACACCTGCTTTTTCAAAATGTTTCTTAACAAATTTGGTTCCGAGGAATCCTCCGATCAATCCACCCAATACTGCAAGGCCAATGATTCCAAAACCTATCCACGAAGGAGCCAACAACTTACTCATCTTGTCTGCGTACTCGTCACCCATTCTTCTCACTCCTTCAATATAGGCATCCTTGGCATATATTATTCTGAAAAAGTTGGCCGCTGTTCCTATGTTGAAAACAGTATATGAAATGATATACCAGAATTTTGATTCATATTTGCCTATAAGCATGCATATCTCCGCCAAAAGCGCCGTTACAATGCAGATACCGAAAGCAATGGGTTCAAAGCCCGTGGAGATACAGGCAAAAAGTGCCGAAATAATCAGAGCAACTCCAAATTTCCTCACTTTAAGCACCGCAAGGAAATATATGGATCCGCAGAATACTCCGAGAGTCAAAGGGCACAAAAGATACAATAAAGGTATGGAACCAAATACCATTATTACTGCCAGTACAGCAATAAGATATACCGCCGCAAAAGCACCGGCATAAATATAATCTTTTACACCAAGTTTCTTTGAACTACTTGCATTTACAACAACATCACTCATTTTTGAGCCTCCTTATTTTGTAGATTAGCCCGGCTTATCACTTCTAAAAGCAACCGTCCCGGTCGGGAATGTTACCTTTACGGCCTTCATCAGGTCTCGCCGGTTTTAGTTGAGTTAGTTTTGCCTAACTCGGTATCATTAATTTACTCCGCTTTTTGTGCGGAGCAAATTAAGTCGGTAGGTAAGCCGAACTAAAATTAGTTACATCCAACTTTGATATGATAGCAAATGTTCAATCAAAAATCAACCATATTTGTCACACCTATCGGCACGTTTTATATCATACGCGCCGGCACGTTTTATGTCATACGCACCGGCATGTTTTATGTCATACGTACCGGCATGTTTTATGTCATACATACCGGCACGCTCTCACTTATTGACCGTCTCTCATGTTGCGGTGGGAGAGTTTTATTAAGTTGTACAATTATCCGATATAATCATGGATTGCAGGCAAAACTTTTTTCTCAATAAAATCAACCCTGTCAAAAATCCTTGGTTTAAATGTGCCGGTTATTCCCACGGATACATTCTTTTCTTTGTTTACATAGATTATATTCCCGCTGTCGCCGATTGCGGCATATACATCTTTATCATCGTATGGCTTATACCATAAATAGCCGTAATTCATGAAACCGAATCTCTCACCAAGCTTAATGTGAGGTGCCAGCATATCTTTCAGATATCCTTTTGAGACAATCCTTTTTTCATTATATAAGCCATCCCCCAGCACCATGGCACCTATCACAGCCATATCTCTTGCCGACATGCACAAGCCCCAACCTGCGGTGACTGTACCCTGAGGATCGGAGTACCACTCGTATTCCCTGGGATTTTTGTTCATAAAAAAATCAAATTGGTCTTCTTTGGAACTGTCTCCATGTATAATTCGCCGGGGGAGCTCCAGTGGCTCAAACAAATTCTTATTGGCAAAATCAATGCATTTTTCTCCCGTGGCTCTCTCAATTATTCCCACGAGAATCTGAATACCAAGGGTTGCATATCTGAATTCTTTGGTAATCCCTTTTCGTCCTCCGAGATAATCAAGTGTTGTAAGGGTCCAGTCCCGGGAAGTACATACCTTTTTCCAGGGTTCTGACTTACATTTATATGGCGCCGTCATGGTAAGCAGATGCCTGATTGTGACATCATAAATGGTCTTTTCGCCGCGCTTTACGGTGTAATCAGGAAAAAATTCCATTACCTTCCGATCCAGGCTTTTGATAAATCCCTTATCCAGTGCAATCCCTGCAAGTAACCCAATGACACCTTTGGTCACGGAATTGACATTCATCGCATCTAAAGTCTTGAATCCATGCCAACAATCATCAAGAACCACCTCATTGTCTTTGATGACATAGATTTGACACATATTGCTCTCATTTTGGGTATTCTCTGAAATGCACCTGTGTAATTGTTCTATATTCATAATCAAATAGCCTCCTCTTAGGAAAGATTCGGACGTCCTAAGAAAAGGCTAATTTAATTAAAAATCTTTTTCAAGTAAAATCTTAAAGAAATTTTGCTTATTATTTTTTTATTATCATAAATCGTTTTTATAAATCCATTTCATATTTTTCTTTCAGATTATTCAGCATGCTGTACTTAATCATTCCCTCCAGCTGCATTCTTCCAACTACTATCCCAGGTGCAATTCCTTGCTCTTTTGCAAATTGAAGTACTTTTCCCTCTGAATAATCTAAATCTCTTCTAAAAGTCTCAAAGTCCTCAGATGATATCAGTATATCACCGGACCATTTGTCTGCCGCCTTCTCATCTTCTGCAGATGTACCATTAGGCTGTCCTACATGACCAAGCGCAATGTGAGCGAGTTCATGGAACAAACTAAACCAAAACTTGTCTGCATCCTTTCCTCTTGCGGTAAGTCCAACAACAATCTTATTTCCATCCATAAAGGACGCTCCCTGAAGGAAAGAACCTTTAAGGTGTGGCAAAAACACTAACGCTATTCCGCAATCTGCCAAACATTTTTTAATCTTATGGCAGAATTCTCCGGGCTTAAGTACAGTCATTTTGCGCAACTCCGGCATAGCAGAAATCAAACCTTTAATATTGATGGGTGCAGTTTGTATACCGCGAGCCATAATCTTTGCTTCCTGTGCCCATGCCATCAGCGCAAGATCACTTTTTTCTGTGATTGCCAAACGTCTACATGCAATTCTTGTAATCTGCTCACTCCCAAGAATTGAAAGCTCAACTACCTCAAAGTATTTCCTAAGATTGATAACCTTCTCTTTAGCATCTCTGGTCTTTGGAACCCATCCGAATTTTGCCATCTCGCTATAGGGAAATTGCTTTGCCATCTCAGTATCGGCATCCATCGCATTCTCTGCTTCTGCCTTAATAATCTTCTCTCTGTAGATTGCCTCAAGGTTATTCCAGAACCTTGCCGGAACACCTAAAACCATCTCTAGTCTGACCGCAGTCTCCGGTGTAAGCTGTACCTCGCCATTAATGAGTTTGCTGATATGTTTCTCTGACATATCAATCCTGGTTGCAAACTCTTTTTGACTCATACCTCTGTCATTCAACTGCTCTTTAATTGTTGCCCCAGGTGGCGTTGCAATATAACTGCGACTTCTCACCATAGTGCTACCTCCTTGACTCGTCATCTTTTTCATTAATGATAGTCGACTATTTTCAAAATATTCACAATTTGGATTTCATCGCCATTCTTTTCGAATACCAGTCTGTACGGATGAATCAAATCTACCGCATATTGTCCTTTCCGATTCTGTGTAAGAGGATGGCATCGTCCAATATGAAACTGAATCATCATTTCAACAGTAAATTAGTTAGCATACTACCTGAAGCACTGGTACAATGCCCTGAAGTAGTGCTCGTAGTTCTGATTGTCCGAAAGTCCCGATACTCCTCCGTCACCGGCCTCGATAATCTTCCATGTTCCATCTGACAGTTCAGCAAAATCAACGGTATAGTAAGGGCTGTTTAGGTGTCGGTATTTCTCAATCAGTTCCTGCGGTGGCTCCGGTGTATAAGTTCCCTGCCCTGAATTCCTGCATACCGTGGCAATCTCATGATTGATGTAGAATACCCGGTATTCATTTGTTTTGTCACCATAGCGTGCAAGATCCAGAAATTCCTTTATGCAGATTCCCCCTGTCAACAGATTCCCTCGGTACTTATAAAAAACTTCCATCCATCGATCAAATTCTTCCTGAGTGATGTTCTTGTCAAAATACCTTGGAAACTCCGTTCCCTTCACCGAT
>JAILPU010000254.1 GCA_024699395.1 Lachnospiraceae bacterium
CTCAAATTATCTACAGTTCACAAACCACCTGCCGGTTCTCTAATCATCTGCAGATTCAAATCACATATTGTTCTCGAATCCTCTACAATTCCCAAACCACCTGCCGGTTCTCTAATCATCTGCAGATTCAAATCACATATTGTTCTCGAATCCTCTACAATTCCCAAACCACCTGCCGGTTCTCAAACAATATGTCAATCCTCAAATATTTCCTTCATCATCCTCACGCTGTCTTCAAATGAAAATTTTTCATTAACGTCCTGACAAAGAAATGCGTTAACGTCCTTTATCTTTGAAATGGCATAGTCGATGTCTTCATTGCTCCCGGGCTTGTAGGCGCCGATATTTATAAGATCCTCCGCCTCATTGTAGGTAGCGAGAACACTTTTTAACCTGTTGGCGTAATCCTTGTGTTCTTTGTCGGCAATCATGCTCATACAACGGGATATGCTCTGAAGCACATCAATAGCAGGATAATGATTCTTGTGAGCAAGTCTTCTGTCCAGCATAATATGGCCATCCAGAATACTTCTCGCGGTATCTGTTATGGGCTCGTTAAAATCATCACCGTCAACCAAAACGGTATAAAGCCCGGTAATGGAACCCTTATCACTTCTTCCCGCTCTCTCCAAAAGCTTGGGCATCTCGGAATAAACACTTGGAGGATATCCTCTTGTAACGGGAGGTTCTCCGCTGGCAAGACCTATCTCTCTCTGAGCCATGGAAAAACGCGTGAGGGAATCCATCATAAGAAGTACATCTTTACCCTGATCCCTGAAATATTCGGCGATAGCGGTTGCTGTCTTGGCCGCCCTGTTTCTTTCAAGAGCCGGCTTATCCGAGGTAGCTACCACCACCACGCTTCGCTTCATACCCTCTTCTCCCAGGTCTCTTTCAACGAACTCTCTGACTTCTCTGCCTCGCTCGCCGATAAGGGCAATAACATTAATGTCGGCCTTCGTATTGCGGGCAAACATTCCCATAAGAGTAGATTTACCCACACCGGAACCGGCAAAAATTCCGATTCTCTGACCTTTACCTATAGTAATAAGACCATCAACAGCCTTAACCCCCAGGGGAAGAACCTCGTCGATGATCTGCCTTGTCATAGGCGCGGGAGCTGTATTCTCCACAAGCCTGTTTATTCCTTCCAAACGGCTTCCGTCCATCTGACGTCCCAAACCGTCCACTATCTTACCTAAAAGGTTGTCTCCAACCCTAACATACAAAGGATGTCCCGTGTTTTCCACGATACATCCCAGTTTAATACCGTCCACATTTCCGAAGGGCATAATAAGTGTCTTTTTATCCTTAAAGCCCACCACTTCGGCAATAATAGGCTTGTCATCCCCGTCCCCTGTTAAAATTCGGCACACGTCTCCAAGCCTTGCCTCGGGTCCCGCACTTTCCAGGGTGAGTCCCACGGCATTTAAAATTTTACCTTTTCTCTGAAAAAAGGTTTCATCATAAAATTGTTCGTATTTTTCAAAATCTATATCAAGCTTTTTCATGACAAACCTTTTTATTCCTATTCTCCGCCGAAAGCAAGGACACGTAATCTTCTTCCCAGTTCTTCCAGCTGTGTATCAATGCCGCAGTCAAACATTCCGTTTTCCGTCTCAATCATGCAGCTTCCCTTTTCAAGGAACTGGTCCTCCACAATCTCAACAGTGGCATTCTGAGCCGCAACAGTATCCTGCATTATACGGCTGTGCTCAAAAACGAAGGGATAATCCTCCCTGGAAACATGGATAATAAAGTTCCTGCTTCCGTCGATATTTCTCATAGTCATTGTTATGAGATAATAAAGTATATCCTGCTTGGAAGAAAGATCCACATTGAAGATATGTTCATATATTCTGGTGATCTTATCAACGAATTTGGGTTCCAGTTCTTCAATGAGGTGGTCGTAAGTGGAGTCTAAGTTCTTTTTGTAGTCCTCCAGCTCCTTACGTAATATCTCCGCTTCCTTTTCAGCTTTAAGTCTTCCTCTTTTCAAGCCTTCTTCAAAGCCTCTGTTAATGGCATCCTGATAATCCTCGTCACCCTTTTTGTGGGCATCCTCAATTATCTTTCCCGCATCCTCATTGGCCTTCTCGATTATGGAAGAAGCCTCCTCCTTGGCACGGTTTATTATCTCCATGGGTGTGATGGACTCGGGAGGGTTAAGTTCGGTAAAGCCCTCTGAAACGCCTTCGCCTCCATTTTCCTCAAATGCCTTCTCACCGGAAAGATAAGCCTCTATCCTTCTCTCGATAAGCTCGTTGGTATCTATAATCCGTTTCTCATTATCGCCGGAATTGTATATCCCCTTTAAAAGGTTGCTGCTATACAACAATTTCGTCTCCTCCACCTCTGGAAATAACGATT
>JAILPU010000257.1 GCA_024699395.1 Lachnospiraceae bacterium
TGTGGCTATACATCCCTATGTGTATTATGTGGGGAGAAAAATGTATAAGAGGGTTGCGGGTGTGGTTAACATATTTCGGAGATGATTATAGAGGTGGCGTGTCGCAAACTGCCGACAAATATTGCGGATGAATGTAGATGAAAAAGCAATATCAACACATCTCGGGATAAATGTGTGAATGATAAAAAACGCAATAATCTCAACACATAATGCAGACAAATGTTTGCGGATGATTAAAAACGTGTTAATACCAATATATATTGCAGTGTATTTGTTTGCAGAACGTTGGATAAATGCAGATATATCACTGCATATTTCAGATTAATATGCAGTGACAATGTGCATAAAACTGCAGTTAGGGAGAAGAGCATGAAATGGAACAGAATACCCAAAATAATACATTATTGCTGGTTCGGCTCATCCGAGCTTAATAAAGAGGCCGAGGAATGCATCGCAAGCTGGCGTGAATTCTGCCCGGATTATGAGATTAAGAGATGGGATGAGAGTAACTACGATGTTACAGTCAATAAATATATGCATGACGCCTGGCTCAATAAGAAGTGGGCATTTGTGTCGGATTATGCAAGGCTTGATGTAATCCACAGGTATGGAGGAATTTATCTTGATACGGATGTGGAACTTATAAAGCCCATTGACGATCTTCTTGAATATGATGCATTTGCAGGAATGGAAAAGCCCGGAAGAGTTGCTTTTGGGCTGGGGTTCGGAGCAAGGAAGGGTAATTCTCTTGTTAAAGAGATTATGGATGAATATGAAAAGATGGAGTTTGTCAATAAGGACGGCACCTTAAATACCATACCCTGCCCCGAGATTCAGACAAGGGTTCTTAAGAGGCACGGTTTTAAGGAATCCGATGAGAACCAGGTTATAGAGGGAATGAAGATATTCGAAGTAAAGTATTTTTGCCCCCTGGATTACGACACCTGTAAGCTTAACATTGAGAAAGAAACCTATTCCATCCACCGCTATGCGGCATCCTGGAGCAGTCCGAGACAGAAGATAAACCGAAAGGTAAATAAGCTTAGGCTGGAGCTTAATAACACTTTTCTTCCTGTTTTTGTTAAAAAAGCAATCATATTCATATATAAACACCTGTTAAAACTGTTAAAATCCCATCTTTGACTATGGAAAACGATATGATATAATACTATATGTGTCAAAAGATACGATTAAACATATGCTTAATCGAAAGTGCAGTTTTAGTGAAATGGAGAAAAAATGTCTGATTCATTATTGAAGGTAGAAAATCTGTGCGCAGGCATAGAGGAGAAGGAAATATTAAAAGGTGTATCCATAGAGGTTAATCCCGGAGAGGTTCATGTTATCATGGGACCCAACGGTGCGGGAAAATCCACCCTGGGAAATCTCATAATGGGTAACCCCAACTATAAGGTAAATTCCGGAAAAGTATTTTTTGAAGGAAATGATATAACAGATGAACCTACGGATAAGAGAGCTAAGAGAGGTATTTTTATGTCTTTCCAGAATCCTCTTGAGATTGCAGGTCTTACCTTATCCGACTTTGTAAGAACCGCCACGGAGGCAGTGGGAGAGAAAAAGGTTAAGTTCTTTGATTTCAAAAAGGAACTGGCAAAAGAGATGGAAGTCCTTAACATGGACGGCGAATATGCAAAACGTGATCTCAATGTGGGATTTTCCGGCGGTGAGAAAAAGAAGGCGGAGATTCTGCAGCTTCTTATGCTTTCACCCAAACTTGCGATCCTGGACGAGACCGATTCCGGACTTGATATCGATGCGGTAAGAACTGTTTCTGCCGGCGTTGAGGAATACAGAAAGAATACAAACGGAGCCCTTATCATCATAACCCACAACATGAATATCCTTTCATCCTTAAAGGTGGACAAGGTTCATGTGCTTATGGACGGAAAGATTGTAAAGAGCGGGGACGAGACGTTACTTGCTGCCATCAATGAGAGCGGTTACGGTATTTTTGAAAAAGAGGAAAGATAATGAGCGACAATGAAAAGACTGTGGTGGAAGACATCGACCGCACTCTCTATGACTTCAGATATGAAGAGTCGGAGGAGGACTTCTACAAGGTTAGTGAAGGCCTTACCAAGGATATAGTCCTTACTCTTTCACAGGAAAAAAACGATCCCGACTGGATGCGGGAGTTCAGACTTAAAGCTCTGGATATATATAACAATAAGAAAATGACAGACTGGGGCGCTTCGATAGAAGGGCTGGATATGGATAATATCGTTACCTATGTAAAGCCCAAAACCCAGATGAGCGCCGACTGGAAGGATGTCCCCAAGGATATAAAGGATACTTTTGAAAAGCTGGGAATACCTCAGGCGGAGAGAGATGCTCTTGCAGGTGTGGGTGCCCAGTATGATTCGGAACTTGTGTATCATAATGTAAAAGATGAGGTTGCGGCTCAGGGCGTTGTATATTCGGATATTGAGACGGCATTGAGAGGTCCTTATGCCGATATGATAAAAGAGCATTTCATGAAGCTGGTTCCTCCCACGGACCATAAGTTTGCGGCACTTCACGGTGCTGTTTGGTCGGGAGGTTCTTTCGTGTATGTGCCCCCCGGAGTGAAAGTGGAGATTCCCCTTCAGTCTTATTTCAGACTTAATGCACCCGGTGCGGGACAGTTTGAGCATACTCTTATCATAGTGGACAAGGGAGCATATCTTCATTTTATAGAGGGATGTTCCGCACCCAAATATAATGTGGCCAACCTTCACGCCGGCTGCGTGGAGATATTTGTGGGAGAGGAAGCTACAGTAAGATATTCCACCATAGAGAACTGGTCCAAGAATATGTACAACCTGAATACCAAGAGGGCGAAGGTAGCCAAAAACGGTAAGATTGAATGGGTATCCGGATCCTTTGGTTCCCATGTATCTTATCTTTACCCCATGAGTGTTCTTGACGGTGAAAATGCCAGAAGTGAATTCAGTTCCGTAACCTTTGCAGGTGCGGGACAGAATCTTGATACAGGGTGCAAGGTGGTTCACAATGCCCCCAACACATCAAGCTATGTAAATACCAGATCCATTTCAAAGGCTGACGGTATAAGCACCTTCAGAAGCAGTGTTGTGATAAATAAAAACGCAACAGGCAGTAAGTCTGCCACCTCCTGTGAATCTCTTATGCTTGATAAGGAATCACAGTCGGATACCATTCCCGCAATGGATATAAGAACTTCTTCGGCGGATGTGGGTCACGAGGCCAAGATAGGTCGTATCAGCGATGAAGCTGTATTCTATCTTCAGAGCAGAGGAATTTCGGAGGAAGAGGCAAGAGCCATGATAGTAAGAGGCTTTGCCAGCAATGTGGGAAAAGAACTTCCCTTAGAATATGCCATAGAGATGAACAATCTTATTTCACTTGAGATGAAAGGCTCTATAGGCTGATGAGGCACGAATATGAATATTAATATAAATCACATGCCGGTATATACCTTCGGCTGGCTTAAAATGAACTACGCCGAGGTTAAGGATTTTAATACTTTAGGTAAAAGCAACAAAAAAATAATTCCCTGCGACAATCTTGTATCTGAGACTGATATGGATTTATCAGATATTGAATCCGGCGCAGGAAAAGAGATAGAGCTTTTAAAGAAGGAATCGGGTTCAACACCTGTAAGTTACAGACTTTCAGAGGGATGTACCCCGAAGGATGTTTTTAAAGTTGAAATAAATCCCGTTAAAGAGGGAAGTTTTGACGAATTTGATTTTGTTGTGGAAAAGGGAGCTTGCCTTACTGTTTTAATGGATATAAAGGACGGAGACGACCTTGGGGCAGCAGGCATCCTTACCAGGATAAATCTTTTGGATGAGGCAAAGGTTAACCTTATACAGGTTATCCGCCCCGGGAAAAATGCACGTATCATCAATGACATAGGTGTGTCTCTGGGTGAGAGGGCATGTTTAAACTTAAGCCAGCTTTTCCTTGAGGGAAAGGAATCATATCAGGGCTTTAAGTCAAAGCTTTCGGGGAAAAAATCAGAGATAAACGTTAACATCGGTTACAGAGTTAATTCCGGTGAACTTCTGGATATGAATTATATTGCCGATCAGTACGGCACCAAGACCGTGTCGGAATTTAACGTATTGGGTGTTCTTAAGGATGAAGCAAGGAAGAATTTCAGAGGTACCATAGATTTTAAGAGAGGCTGTTCAAAATCAGAGGGTGCGGAAAATGAGAGCGTGCTTTTAATCGGTGAGGGCATGGTCAATAAGACTACTCCCCTTATTCTTTGTACCGAGGAGGATGTGTCGGGAACTCACGGCGCTTCCATAGGATGTCTTGACGAGAACGTTATGTTTTATATGAAGTCAAGAGGTCTCAGTGAAGAAGGAATTTACGAGCTTCTTTCAAGGGCAAAGATAAGAGCCATCATCAATACCATACCCGATGAAGAAACAAGAAAACGTCTTGAAGAAGAGTACCCTGTTATATAGAGGTTTGATATGAACGACAGTTTTGCAAAAAGCGTAAGGAAGGATTTTGCGCTTTTAATTAATAATCCCGACATTGCATATCTTGACAGTGCGGCAACGACTCACAGACCTGATTGTGTGTTAAAGGCAATTGAAAATTTTTATAAGGAATCAAATGCCAATCCCTTGAGAGGACTTTATGAATTAAGCGTTAAGGCGACGGACTGCTATGAGCAGGCAAGGGATAAGGTGAGAGCTTTTATAAATGCCGACAGCTGTGAAGAGATTGTATTTACCGGCAACACAACGGGAAGTATGAATCTTTTGGGATACAGTCTGGGAGAGTATTTGCTTAATGAGGGCGACGAAGTCCTTATAACCATAATGGAGCACCACAGCAATATCCTTCCCTGGCAGCATGCGGTGAGAAGAAAGAACGCTGTTTTAAAATATATTGAGTGTGACAGCGAAGGAAAACTGGACATTGATGCTTTTAAAGCAATGCTTTCCGATAAGACAAAGATTGTATCGGTGTGCGGAATATCTAACGTCTTGGGATGCTTAAATGATATCAAAACACTGGCGAAGGCGGCCCATGAAAAGGGAGCTGTTTTTGTATGTGACGGTGCCCAGATGGTGCCTCACATGCCTGTGGATGTAAAGGATTTGGACGTGGATTTCCTTGCTTTTTCAGGACATAAGATGTGTGCTCCCATGGGCATAGGTGTGCTTTACGGAAAGGCAGAGCTTTTGGATAAGATGCCTCCCTTTATGACCGGGGGAGAGATGATTGAGTATGTGACCAGATTCGATGCGACTTATGCGGAGCTTCCTCACAAGTTTGAGGCAGGTACCGTTAACGCTTCCGGTGCCGTGGGACTTAGGGCGGCCATTGAGTATTACGAGGAAGTGGGTTTTGACAATATAGTGGAGCAGGAAGCCGTTCTTGGCAGATATGCCTTTGAACAGCTTAAGGATATCCCCCATCTTAATCTTTTGGGGGCACATGATGCGGACAGTCATCACGGGATATTCACTTTTACAATAGATGACGTTCATCCCCATGATATTGCCGCAATAATGGATTCGGATAAAGTGTGCGTGAGAGCGGGCCACCACTGCGCCCAGCCCCTTATGCAGTTTATGAATACCCAGTCCACGGCAAGAGTGAGCCTTGCGTTCTACAATACCTTCGAAGAGATTGACAGGATGGCCGAGAGCATAAAGAATATCAGACCCAGGATGGGGTTTAGGTAGATCTTGGAAGGATGCGGAGGAAGCGTTTGAAAGGGCGGCGCAAAAAAGCGCTCGGAAGGATGCGAAAGAGGCGTCCGGAGCGTGACGGCGTGTAGGTTCGAATACTGAGAGGATTAGGAGCTCTGGTTCGAATGATAAAGTAAAATTTGGGATTCATGCGTTGGAGTTAATTATGAGTTTGCGTAATCAGAGCATCGGGTTTGCAAGATGAAGAATCCGATGTGTATGAATGGGTATCACAGGTAAGATAGTGAACTCGATGGTGTAAAAAATGCATCGTGGATGTGATAGTTAATTTGATGGATATAAAAAGCGCATCTCAGTAATGAAAAGTGAATTATGTGTATTGACGCGAATGATAGAATTAATGGGGATTCGGGTCGAAACAATGGACTAGGTAACAGCGGAATAAGTAGCAGTAGGATAAGTAACACAGGGATTATGGTCGGACACATAGCCCGATTTACAGGAATACGGATAAGGAAAAAGATATGGCAGTTGATAATTTCTACAATGAGGTACTTACAGATCACAATCTTCACCCGTCACATAAGCATGATATTTGCGGTGCAACCTGCGAGCACAGGGGCATTAACCCCAGCTGCGGAGATGATATCGTTATCAAGCTTAAAGTGGAAGACGGAGTAATCAAAGACGGCTCCTATGTGGGATGCGGATGTGCCGTTTCCCAGGCATCCGCTGATATGATGCTTGATCTTGTTATCGGAAAGAGCGTTGAGGAAGCCAAGAGATATCATGAAATCTTCCTCAAGATGATAAGAGGAACCATCACGGACGAAGAGCTTGATGAACTTGAAGATGCTCAGGCATTAAAAGATATCGCCCATATGCCCGCCAGAGTAAAATGCGCCACCTTAAGCTGGCGTACATTGGGAGAAATCCTCAAGCAGGCAGAGGAATAAGGACATAATCGGACAACTGATAGCAGAATTCATTAAAAAGATCATGCGAGAGCATGGTCTTTTTTTGACGAAAGGGTATATTTGCTGTAAAAATGTAAAAAAATAATTTACATTTCATTGATAGACTCTATTTCTTAGTATATAATGGAATTAAGTTAAGAAGGGAGGCCATTAAGATGAAGTTTGATGAATTATTTGAACAAAGAAGCCTTGTGGCTTCAAAGTTAAAGGATTGCATGTGCGGTAAAGGATATACAAAGGTGTCTTTTGCAAAAAAGGCAGGGATATCGCGCCCAACATTGGACAAGCTGTTAAATGGCAGCATAGACAGTAAAACAACGTTTGATAAACATCTTCAGAAAATATTGAAGATGATGAATATGTCGGTAGATGAACTTATGAGTTATTCCGTTCGGCAGAGTAAACCGGTTGAGGCGGTTTATTCACAAAATGCACCTTGCGATTACGAAATGAGTGATACGGCAAGA
>JAILPU010000295.1 GCA_024699395.1 Lachnospiraceae bacterium
ATCTTTCCAATTTCTGTATAGAGGCTGAAGAAGGAGCAGACGTATCCATACTTATTGACGACCCTTATTCGCCTGTTTTGTGTTTTGACTGCGCAAGCTATCTTACCCTCAGAAATCTTACCATGGGTCATAATGTAGAGCCCGGATACTGTGCCGGAAGTGTTGTGGATCTGGAAAACTGTAATCATGTTACCATCGATAAGGGCGACCTTTTCGGATGCGGAACCTATGCTATTTCCGCAAGCAACTGTGACAGCATAGATGTTAAAAATTCAGATCTCCACGATTGCTCCTACGGACTTATTGATTTTGTGAATGTTTACAATTCTCATTTCACCAACACCACGCTTCGTGACAGTAAGGACATGAGCATGATAAACGTAAACAGCGGCTATGGTATTTCCTTTGAAAGATGTACCTTCTCCAACAATGCCGTTACAGAGAATTACGACACTCAGGTATTTGTCAATATTACTGAATACACCGATGTGACCTTTACCGACTGTAAGTTTGTAAATAATACTTACGACAGCTTCTCCAACCTTAAGGTTAAGATGGTTAACTGTAACATAAGTGATAACGGCGGTGATATGGAAGCCGTGGAGCAGATTAATGCTGTGGACAGGGAATCTTTGGATAAAGAATATGACGAAGCTGTCAAAAAACAAGAAGAGATTGACAAACAGCTTAACGATACCTCCATCGATCAGCAGACAATGAACCAGCTTGCATATGAGGAGTTTAATGTCTGGGATACCTACCTTAACAACCTCTGGCAGTACTTAAGAGCAACTCTTTCCACTGATACCATGGATTATGTGACAGAGGAACAAAGAGAATGGATCAAGCAAAAGGAAGCCGATGCCAAGGAGGCAGGAGCTGAGTTCGAAGGCGGTTCCATGCAGCCCATGATGGAGTACAGCACTTCTGCAAGCCTCACGAGAAAGAGAGCCGAAGACCTTATGCTTATGTATTTGGATTAATTATTTCGGGAAAACAAAATGGAAGAAAGATTACAAAAGCAGCTTGAGTTTGCACTTGAGATAGATAAAGAGAAAAATGTTTTCCGTCAGACCGGTCTGTCCGGTGGCGGAAGAAAAGAGAATGATGCGGAACACGCATGGCATATGGCAATCATGGCATACTTACTTGGTGAGTATGCCAATGAGCCGGTTGACATAAGTAAGGTAATGATAATGTGTCTTATCCACGATATCGTGGAAATCGATGCAGGAGATACCTACGCTTATGACACAGAGGGTAAAAAGACTCAGAGAGAAAGAGAAAAGGCAGCCAAGGAGAGGATATTTAATATCCTTCCCGAGGATCAGGCCAAGGATTTGATGGGTCTTTTTGAAGAGTTTGAAGAGAATGAAACTCCCGAAGCCCGATTTGCCCATGCCATGGATAATCTCCAGCCCCTTATCCTTAACAACAGCAATAACGGAAGCGACTGGAAGGAACATGGAGTATCTGCAGAGCAGGTTTACAAGAGGCAGATGATGACCCGTAAAGGTTCTGAAAAACTGTATGAAATAACGGACATGATCATCAAAGAACATGTCCGCAGGGGTAATTTACAGTAATCATTAAATTATTTGCCGTTTATATCGACCGGGAGCCGGCGCACTAAACCACGTCAGGCATAAGTTCGCGTTAGTCACAGTTTGCGTCAGGCACAGTCCACGTCAGGCACAGTCCACGTCAGGCACAGTTCACGTCAGGAACAGCCCGCGTCAGGCACGATTCGCGTCAGGCACAGTTCGCGTCAGGCACGATTCGCGTCAGGCACGATTCGCGTCAGGCATAAGTTTGCGTTGTTTGGTACAAATGATATATGGGTTGGCAGATCATCGGTTGTTAACCGTCTCAGGATACATATCGTGGTGGGTGAGTCTGTCCCATGCAACCTGTTCCCACTTGGTATCCTTTCTACCGTAATTACAGTATGGATCGATGGAAATGCCGCCTCTGGGAAGGAACTTGCCCCACACCTCAATGTACTGAGGATCCATAAGCTTTATAAGATCGTTCATTATGATATTTACACAGTCCTCGTGGAAGTCTCCGTGATTGCGGAAACTGAAAAGGTACAGCTTCAGAGACTTGCTCTCCACCATTTTTTCCCCGGGAACGTAGGAGATATAAATGGTAGCGAAATCAGGCTGCCCGGTTATGGGGCAGAGACTTGTGAATTCGGGACAGTTAAACTTTACAAAATAATCCCTGTAGGGGTGCTTATTGGGAAAAGTTTCCAGAACCTTCGGATCGTAGTCCGATGAATATTTGGTATTTTGATTTCCGAGAAGGGTGATATCGCCTTTCTCGGAATTTTTTCTTCCTGTCATTTGTTTCTCCTTACACAGTAAATGTCAAAGTTTGCAAACGGTATCATTCAGACATCCGCCGGTGTCATATTGCACTGATATTATATTTCATGAGTGGGTCGGTGAGTCCATTGGCTTCAAAGGCAGCGATCCTGTCCCGGCATGTACCGCATTTTCCGCAGGGAATGTCCTTGCCTTCATAGCAGCTCCAGGTGAGTTCAAAGGGAACCTTCAACTCGGTACCGATCCTCACCACATCCGCTTTGGTAAGTCCCACGAAGGGAGCCTTGATGCTCAGGGCGTTTCCGCTTCCTGTGTAGATGGCTTCATTCATGGCGTTGTTAAACTTCTCCGAGCAGTCGGGATAGGCGTTGCCTGCGGCATCGTCACTGTGTGCACCGTAATAGATAACGCTGCAACCCAGAGAAAGAGCAATGCTTGCTGCCGATGAGAGGAAAAGGCCGTTTCTGAAGGGAACGTAGGTGGATACCGGTTTGCCCTCACGGTGTGCAAGCTGCTCAGCGTAGCTTTCCATGGGTACATCATCCTTGGATGATTTTAAAAGGGAACAATCACTATCTGCAAAAATGGATGTAAGATCCAATGTCTTGTGTGCCACCTTATAATATTCCGCTACCTTTATGGAGGCATTTATTTCTTTATCGTGTTTCTGACCGTAATAAATTGACAGAGCTGTCACATTATCGGCACCGTATTCCTTAATTGCCAGAGCAAGGCAGGTGGAACTGTCAAGTCCGCCGCTGAACAAAACCAAAGCTTTCATAATCTGTCCTTTCTCATGATCCTGATGATGAGGAAAATATTTGTTTTAAAGGTTACCGTATCCTTTACTTAGTCCAGGAGATTTTTGAGATCCTGTCTGTTCTTGAATTCACCGGTATAGGTCCTTGTTTCTGTTTTGGAGGATGCATTCCTGATACCTCTTGCTGTCATGCAGCTGTGGCATCCTGTAATTTTGACACCAACGTCAGGTGTGCCTGCGGCTTCCGAAATGATCTCCGCGATATCACGTCCCAGTCGTTCCTGGAGCTGGAGTCTTTTAGCTGCCATATCGCATATTCTTGCAATCTTGCTGAGACCAAGTACTTTGCCTCTTGGTATATATCCAACGTTGACAGTCATGTTATACATAAGAGC
Source organism: Lachnospiraceae bacterium (assembly GCA_024699395.1). Taxonomy (GTDB): domain Bacteria; phylum Bacillota; class Clostridia; order Lachnospirales; family Lachnospiraceae; genus Acetatifactor. The sequence continues at coordinate 3,486 of JAILPU010000295.1, forward strand.
CATATGGTGTTCACAGTAGCTGAATACGGTGATATCCTTCATTATTACGGCTTCCTCGGTCTGATTTTCCTCACAGGTAAAGGTCTTGCCGAACATCTCGGCAATCTCATGGTTGGTATATGCCGTTCCCTCAAGTACCTCTTCAAACATATCTGCAACTCTTCTGGGAGTCTCCACAAGGCCCTCCCTGTCGGGATCTTCTCCGATGGCTTCCAAAAGTCCTCTTACATGAAATTCTATTTTTTCTCTGTCCATTTTAAACACCTCTCATCCGGGGATCCCAGATATATTTATGGAGCTGCAATTGCAGCCTGACATCGTTTAGTTTGTTTTTTATCATAAAGTCCACTATGTCTTTAGGATCGATATCGCCGAAGACGGGACTTATATAAACCTTGCACTTTGAGGTGAGCGCAAACGTTTCGATTATTTCCTTAGCCTTCGTAAGGTCATGCACGCTTCCGGAAACGAATTTGACGGCGTCACCTTCTTTGAGATATTGGTAATTATCCGTTAACATGTATTTTTCCATGCCGCTTGAGGGAAGCTTATAGTCCAGGGTGAAAAAGGGACGTCTGTCTCTTAGAGCAAGATCTTTTATGGGGATACTTCCGTTTGTTTCTATCTCTACACGGTGACCGGCCAGTATAAGACTGTCTGTGAGGGAGTTGATGCTTTTCTGCAGGAGAGGTTCACCTCCCGTCAGGGTCACATTGGTTATCCCCGTATCTTTAATTCTTTTAAGGATCTCTTCAAGGGAAAGCTCTTCGTATTCGCAGTCCGGCGTGTTGGCCCATTGGGTATCGCAGTAAGAGCAGTTGAGATTGCAACCCTTAAACCGCACAAATACCGCAGGTTCCCCGGCTCTTATGCTTTCACCGTTAATACTTGTAAAAATCTCAGCCACGGGGTAAGTCATCAGTCCACCTCATATATCGCGCAGTTATCGGGGGTTTCGTACACTGTGACCGAGCTGACGGGAAGACCTTTATCTGCCAGAATATCACAGAAGCACCTGGCCAGGTTTTCCGCAGTGGGTCTGAATGACACTTCTGTCATAGAAAAGCCTTCGGTCCTAAGAACCTTCAGGGCATCTTCGGAAAGGCTTCCCTTTTCATATATAAGAGTGTGGTCATATTGATCTGCGATGTCTCTGACAGACTTTTTAAAATCCGCAAAATCTACCAGCATGCCTCTCTCGGTACCCTGGGTTTGAAGTTCGCTTCCGTTTATTACGGCTTCGATCTTCCAGCGATGGCCGTGTATATTGGCACATTTTCCTTCATAGCCCTTAAGAAAATGGGCACTGTCAAAACATGCCGAGGTTTTTAACTTGTGCATATGATTCTCCTGTGAATGTGAAGACATATTAGTATCTCGTATTTATTTAACATTGTGCCCCCAAGGTCCGGTTATGACACATAAAACAGGCGCCTGCAAAACAGGCGCCATCATATAAGCAGAAATCATCTGCTGATATCAATCTGACTGCCCTGGTTTTGTTTAACGACAGGATGGCGCAAACGAACTGTCGGTTAGCAATTCTGATTATGGCATTTAACTAAGCCTTTGTCAACATATGAAGCGTTATAATCCGAATCCGGCTTTGATAGCTGCGAATTCTTTACAGTGAGCAAAGTAGTAATACTCTAAGCTCCATGTCTGACTGTTGTCGGCGAGACCGTTTAACCAGAAATTCATACCCTCCTCATCCGGTTCTCTGTCAAAAAATGTGGCGTACAGACGCTCGATCTTTTGCTTCTCACTTAGATTAAGGCTATTAAACTCTTCGCAGTTAAAGAAGAAGTTGCAAAGGTTATCTATTGAGGTGGAGCCATCCATAATAGCACCGACCCAAAAGTTGAGACCTTCATCCTCGTAATCACGGCCAAGGCACTTGCTGTACATTCTTGATACAAACTTGGAAAGGTTAATATTCCTGCTTGAGGGCATGTAGTAATCAAAATCTCCCACTTTGATACCGGCGTCCTTACAGATGTTGACGAATTCATTGCAGTTGCCCATGGCTTTTAATATATATTCCTTGCTTTCGCCGGAATCAAGTCTTCCCAGCCAGTAATTGAATCCATCGCCGTCAAGAGTTTTAACCTGATCTCTGTCTCTTCCCATAAGCACAGTGTACATATCCAGAAGAAAATCTTCGTTACTCTTTTTCTTGTCAGTGTATTCTTTACCGGTTTCTCCAACGATAAACATCTGAACAAGCTGTATTCCGCCGAATTTTGCCCCGTTTAAATTGTTTTCTTTAAGAGCGTCGGACCAGAACCTTAATGAGTCAAGATCCTCGTAGGCATCTCTCTCGAGTAAAAGCTGATATACTCTGTAGCAAAATGTTTCAACAGGATCAAGCATAGGCCTGTTCAGCGTCGCTTCTATGGACATGTTCACCGAAGCTTTCGCTGTATCATTATAATCATTTCCGCCCTTTATCCTGTAATAAACGGTATATTCACCTTCATCTTTGGCTTCGGGTATCTTTTTAGAGTATGTCCCGGATAGACCAAGCTTATATTCAAAATATGCACCCTCACAGTCTGTGATCTTTCCGGCTTTTATCAGTGGCTGATCTAAACCGTTATATTTAAGGTTTTCGGCAGTCGGAGCACTGTATGTTACCGTGCCCTTTTTGACGGTAAGCTTTCCTTTAACATAGCTGATTTCATAATTGGAAGTAACATCCTGCTCACCACTCATTATCAGGGCATTGTCTGCCTGGATGGTTCCTTTTGTGGTTGCGTGTGCGGTATCGCTTGAGGTCAGCGTTATGCTGCTTAGCTTGTGATCTGATACAAGTCCGCTTAATTTTACCTTGTTTGTCGATGTTAGGATACTCTTTTTCAAGGCGACTGTCTGGTCAGCTGCCGTAAGGGTGACAGGTTTTTTTGATATGGTATATATCCAGGTATCGGAAGTGATATCCTTTGCAGTTGTATAAACCGTGCCTTCATCTGTCACATCAATCTTAACTTTATAGGTGCCGGCGTTTACAGGCTCATCATTCAAAGCACGATCAGAGCTGTCAAAATACTTAACACGGTATTTACCAAGCCCTTTCACTCCGGACGCCGCAGCTACCGAGACCGGTTTGGCTGTCCCGTCATATTCAAGATCTGCCGGTATAGTAACAACAAGATCATTTGCACCGGGGACTTTCTTGGGTACAGGCTTTGTGAGATCTATAAGCTTTGAAGAATAATCGGTATTCATACCGTCATTACACTGCTCGGAGAAAACATACAGTTTGCATTTATTGGTTATACTGCTGTCATTGGGGACGCTGAATTTCACGGTTCCTTTTGGGGAAGTTGAACAGTCTGCTATATGGCCGTAATAGATTACGTCATCCGAAGCATCTGTTATTACAGCCGAAACAAACTCATTATCCCCGGTCATTGCACCGCTGTAAGCCACAGTGACTGTACTGCCTTTTAATGAACTGTTATAATCTTTGCGCTGTGCCTTGAATCCGTTTCTCGCTTCATCTTTTAAAGTCAGTTTCCAATCGGCACCGCTACAGTTTTCAATAGTCCCGCTGCCGATAAGAGTTCCCGTTTTGCCTGAAATGCTTTTAGGGCTTGAGTCTGAAGAAAGCATTATAATGGAATCGGGATCAAGATATAAAGCACAGCGGGCAAACTCATCATTTTGAGGGGACAAGCTGCTCACACCGTAAATGCCAAAATTGTCATCAGTAAAAAGCCAAATATGGTTTTCCTGGCTATCATCCGGGGTGCGTGTCCACCAGACTTGACCTTGATGCCCCCCGAAAAGCTTTTGGGGAAGAGCATACACTTCATCACGTGACAATGTCCACAGATATCCCAGAGACTCTTCGGTACGTTCAATAACAGCATTTCTTTCAGACGTACCGAAAACAGCTTTGGCTGTCAGTTTTCCATAATTTTGATAATCCGATTCCCAGCCATTATAAACATTAGCAAAATATTCCTT
>JAILPU010000001.1 GCA_024699395.1 Lachnospiraceae bacterium
GATATGCTGGACAAACTTAAGATTAATCCCAATGACAGGTTGAAGACAATGTCAAAGGGAACCAAGGAAAAGGTTCAGTTGGTTTTGGTTATGAGCAGAAGAGCTAAGCTCTATGTCCTTGATGAGCCCATCGCAGGAGTGGATCCCGCGGCAAGAGATTATATCTTAAACGTTATACTTACCAACTACGATCCCTCGGCCACAATCCTTATTTCAACCCACCTTATCTCCGACGTGGAGAATATTCTTGACTATGTTCTTTTTATCAAGCAGGGCGAGGTGGTACTTACTTCATCTGTGGATGAGATCAGAGAAAAACATGGTATGAGCGTAGATGCTTTGTTTAGGGAGGTATTCAAATGTTAGGAAAACTTATAAAGCACGAATTCAAGAATTCATATAAGTATCTTCTTATTTACTATCTTTTTGTTGCGGTATTCAGTGTTTTGACCATAATTTCATGGAAACCCATGATGTCAAATCCGGGCAGCGCCGGTATTATTCAGGTACTGTGTATGCTACTTTACTGCTGCGCTCTTTTCGGACTCGGTATAGCAACGGTTGTAATCCTTTGTACTCAGTTTTACAGAACGGTTTTCGGAAATCAGGGTTATCTTACCCACACCCTTCCCGTTAAAAGCGGAGCAATACTTACCTCAAAGACTTTTGTTACTCTTGTTTTTTCCGTTATTTCCATAATCGTTTTAGGCCTCAGCATGTTGTTTGTTATGTCAGTGGTTACCGATGAAAATATCATTTGGGAAATTATACAGGGTATCGGCAAAGCTGACTGGAAATATCTCAATGAAACCATAAAAAGAGAATTCGGATGCAACCTTATTACCATGCTTCTGATAGTAATTGCTCTTACAATAATCTGTATCGTACATTTCTTCACATTTATATGGTCTTCAATGAGCATCGGACAGCTTATGAATACCAAGAGAAGCCTTGTAGCTGTTTTGGCAGGACTTGGACTTTATATTGCTGAGACCATGATTAAGTGGGGCTTTAACGCAAGCGGCAGTAACCTCGCAGCTTTCTTCCTTGTGGCTGAAGGCTATACCGGACCTGTATATCAGCAGCTTTTAAGAGCAGGGGGAATACTGTTACTCTTCATCGTTATTGAGATGTTTTCAACCTGGATCATAATAAATAAGAGACTTAATCTCGAGTAAAAAGACAAGTCTGAATTGTCAAAAAACTGTTTTGTATTCGGCAAATTGTGATATAATAATAACGTTAAAGGAGAATTGCCGATGAAATCAATTCAGACGAAAATAGTGCTGGTCATAACAGCCATAATGATAGTTGTAACTCTGGCCTTTGGACTTGTATCGGTTAAATTTACCAATAAAATACTGGATGAAGACTCAGACAAGCTTCTGACCCTCACAGTGGACCAGAGTTACAGGGATATGGAATCCATGCTGTCCTCCGTGGAGCAATCCGTGGACATTATATATAACTATGCTGAAAAGAGAACCGAAACCTACAGGAATTTTATTTCCGACAGGGAGGAGAGAGACAGGTTTACATACGATGTCTCCGAGCTCGGTAAAAGTATAGCGGAGAAGACTCCCGGGGCGGTATCTGTTTATTTCAGATACAATCCGGACGAATTCGATCCCATGGAGGGATTCTGGTACACCAAGTATGATATTTGGGAACCCACGGAAACAACGGATTTCAGTCAGTATGACAAAGATGATTTCGATTATGTGGGCTGGTATTACGTTCCTGTGGAAACAGGAAAGCCCATGTGGATGGACCCTTATTACAGCCCCAGACTTGACAGGGATGTGATATCCTATATTATCCCCTACAAACACGGGAACACTCTTGTGGGCGTTATCGGAATGGATATAGATCTTGGCTTTTTAAGGGAATTTGTGTCACGGATAAGACTTTATGAGAGTGGAAGAGCATATCTTGTTTCTTCCCAGGGAGATATAGTTTTCCACTTTGATTATCCCGACGGGGTCAGCTACAAAGATATTACAGACAAGATAAGACCCTTTGTAAACAGTGTTTTAAACACAAAATTGGACGCAGTCAAAACCCTTGTGGGAATCGACAAGATAAAGCACAAGGTTATTTCCAAAAAGCTTAGAAACGGAATGATCTTGGGACAGAACGCCCCCGTGGATGAGATAAATGTGCCGAGAAGTTCCCTCACTATGCAGCTTTTACTGATATCGGTGATTATCCTTTTATTAGCCATAGCAATATGCCTTGCCTTTATAAGAACCATTATAGTTCCCTTAAAGAAACTTACGGCGGCGGCAGAGCACTATGCAAACGGTGATTACAGTGATGACATGAATACCGACAGTGCTGATGAAATAGGAATTTTGTCAAGGACTCTTCAGACCATGTCAAACTCCTTAAAGCAGCAGATTGAGATTGCGGATTCAGCCAATCGTTCCAAGAGTGCATTTTTGGCAAATATGTCCCATGAGATAAGAACACCCATCAATGCCATTCTGGGCTTTGATGAGATGATCTTGAGAGAGAGCAATGAGGAGACGGTTAAGACCTATGCCTACAATATTAAGAGAGGTGGTCGTACACTTCTGTCTCTTATTAACGATATCCTTGATTTCTCCAAGATTGAGTCGGGAAAGATGGAAATTATTCCCGTAGAGTATGAGCCGGCACTTCTTATTAACGATATGCTGGATATGGTGGATTTCAGGGCCGCAGAGAAGGGATTGCGCGTCAGATATGAAGTTGACGACAACATACCCAAAAAGCTTTTCGGCGATGATATACGTATAAGGGAGGTAATTACCAATCTCCTTACCAATGCCGTTAAATATACGAATGAAGGAAGCGTAACTCTTACTGTGAGAAAGCTTTCTTCCGACGGTGAGACGGCTAAACTGTACGTGTCCGTGAGGGATACGGGAATAGGCATCAAGGACGAAGACAGAGAGCTTCTCTGGGATTCCTATAAGAGACTTGATCAGGATATCACCAGAGAAATCGAAGGAACAGGACTTGGTCTCACAATTACGAGAAAATATCTGGAACTTATGGGCAGTTCTTTGGAACTTTCCAGCCGGTACGGTATCGGTTCCGACTTCTACTTTGAGATAGAGCAGAAGATTATTGACAAAGAGCCTATAGGTGATTTTGAGCAGGCAAGAAAAGAGAGCAAGAAGAAGATTAAGGTTTATTCCGAATCCTTTGAAGCACCTGACGCAAAGGTATTGGTGGTGGATGATATCGCTATGAACCTTTCGGTATTTAAGGGACTGCTCAAGTATTCAAAGATTAATATAGATACGGCGACCTCCGGTATGGAGGCGTTAGCACTGATGCGTAAGAATGCTTACGACATTGTATTTATGGATCACATGATGCCCAAGATGGACGGCCTTGAGACCTATGCAAGGATAGTCAGTGACAGGGACCTTGTGAGAAACGATATGCCGGTTATAGCTCTTACGGCCAATGCGGTTTCCGGTGTGCAGAACCAGTATATTGAAGCGGGTTTTGCCGATTATCTTACAAAGCCTCTTGATACCGAGAGACTTGAAGCTGTTCTTTTAAAATATCTTCCCGAGGACAAGGTGGTTAAAACCAAGAAATCGGACAAGGTGCCTAAGGAAGAAGACGAAAAAAGCGGTAATCTTATAAGCAAAACCAGCGGAATGGACAACTGTGACGGAAACCCTGAAGTATATAAAATTGCGGTGGATTCATTCCTTTCGGAAGATTTTGAGGAAAGTCTGTCACAGGCCTTTAAGGAGGAAAACTGGAAGGATTATGAGGTTTATGTACACGGTCTCAAATCCTCAGCCAAGATTATAGGGGCTGTGAGTCTCTTCGAACTTGCGAAGGAATCGGAGCTTTCCCTTAAGGAAAAGAAGGATCCCGCTTTTGTAAAGGAAAATCACGAAAGGCTTATGGGACTTCTTGAAGATGTGATAAAGGAAGTATCCGCTTTTGTATGATAATGAATCTTCCTCTTGAATTTTTACGAAAAATAAAACCATAGAATTATTAAAG
>JAILPU010000045.1 GCA_024699395.1 Lachnospiraceae bacterium
TGAGCCCGAAGAATACAAAGAAAAACTTAAACTTTATTTGAAAACAGGTCTTTCTTTCCCCCAGGCCAGAACCAACGCCCTTACTTCTTTTTTAAAAAATGATGTTGATTCCCTGGAGGAAATAATCTCCTGCCCCAACAACATACTGGGCATTGAGTACATCAAGGCTTTAATAAGAAGAAACAGCGCCATTAAGCCCATCTCCCTTTACCGTAAAAACTCGGGACACAACGAGTCTTCGGTGGATGACGGGGACGCTTGTTCTTCTCTCTCCATAAGAAACGCCATCAAAAACAATAACGAGATTTCTCCTCTGATGACAAAAATGCAGCAAAATTCACTGATTGCATTGTTTGAGGCCGTTTCCAAAAACAATATACTCTACGCCGACAATATTTCAAATGAATTGTTATATAAACTCTTAATAAGTAACGAGGAAGGCTACGACAAATATCTTGATGTTTCACAGGATCTTTCCTGTAAGATTTCAAAAGAGCTGGAAAACTTCGTTTCCTTCAGCCAGTTCTGCGATATCCTGAAATCCAAGGATCTTACCTACACCAGGATTTCCCGCTCGCTTATGCATATTCTTCTTAATATCACAAAAGAAAAAGCAGAATACTACAAGGAGAATGATTATATTCGCTTTGCAAGGGTTCTGGGATTTAAAAAGGAGGCCTCACCTCTTCTTTCAGCAATTGAAAGGGATTCCTCCATACCTCTTATCACCAAGCTCTCCGATGCAAGATCCGAGCTTGATGATACCGCATATTCAATGTTTAGTGACGATATATTTGCAAACAGAATTTACAACGCGACAATGTCACTGAAAAACAAAAAGAGCCCTGACAATGAATTCAGGACTCCTCTGGTAATCGTAGATTAATTTAATTTTTGAAGGAATGAATGGGGGCAGGTATCCTGCCTCCTCTGTTTATAAATGCGTCACATGAAAACTCATTGACTGCCATAACGGGAGCATGACCAAGAAGCCCTCCGAATTCCACCGTATCTCCCACATCCTTACCGATAACGGGAATAATTCTTACGGCTGTGGTCTTCTGATTAACCATACCTATTGCCATCTCATCTGCGATAATACCGGAGATTGTGGTGGCTTTTGTTTTGCCGGGAATAGCTATCATATCAAGACCCACTGAGCAAACGCAGGTCATGGCTTCAAGTTTTTCAAGAGTAAGAGCATTGGCACATACGGCATCAATCATACCCTGGTCTTCGCTCACAGGAATAAATGCTCCGCTCAAGCCTCCCACGTAGGAAGAAGCCATAACGCCGCCTTTTTTAACCTGATCGTTTAAAAGTGCAAGAGCCGCTGTTGTTCCGGGAGCTCCTGCATACTCAAGTCCCATCTCGCAGAGAATATCTGCAACAGAATCACCGATTGCAGGTGTGGGGGCAAGGGAAAGATCCACTATTCCAAAGGGAACATCAAGCATTTTGGAAGCTTCCTTAGCCACAAGCTGACCGACTCTGGTTACCTTGAAAGCTGTTTTCTTAATGGTTTCACATAATACTTCGAAGTTCTCGCCTCTTACTTTTTCAAGAGCGGTCTTAACAACACCGGGACCGCTGACACCCACATTTATAACCTTATCACCCTCAGTTACACCAAGGAATGCTCCTGCCATAAAGGGATTGTCGTCGGGAGCATTGCAGAGAACCACTAACTTTGCGCATCCCAAAGAATCATTTTCTTTGGTATACTCTGCAGCTTCTTTCACAATCTCTCCCAAAAGTTTAACCGCATCCATATTGATACCGGTCTTGGTGGAGCCCACGTTAACTGAGCTGCACACTCTCTCGGTTTTTGCCAAAGCCATGGGAATGGAATCGATAAGGAGTTTATCCGCCTTGGTCATATGCTTACTTACAAGGGCTGAGTAACCTCCGATGAAATTGACGCCTATTTCCTTGGCAACTTTGTCAAGAGTCATGGCAATGCTTGCAAAATCTTCCTTTGTTTTGCAGGCGCTTCCGCCTATAAGAGCGATGGGTGTTACCGAAACTCTCTTATTTACAACGGGAATTCCGAATTCTCTCGCAATCTCATCACCTGTTTTCACCAAATCGGATGCTGAATTGTAAATCTTTTCATATATATTTTTATTAAGCTTATCAAGATCCGAATCTATGCAGTCCAAAAGGCTGATACCCATTGTAATGGTTCTGACGTCAAGATTCTCTCTTGCGATCATATTATTTGTTTCCGTTACTTCACGTAAATTAATCATACAAGAAAAGCCTTCCTTTTATAATCTGTGCATCTTATAATCTTTGCATCTTATAATCTGTGCATCATATCAAAGATTTCTTCCTTCTGGCACTTAATGGTAACTCCGATCTTTTCACCAAGCTTATCCAGATCCTCGCACAATGCTTTAAACTCTTTAGAGCTCTGATTGGTATCCACCACCATCATCATATTAAAAAATCCCTGAACGATGGTCTGTGAAATATCAAGAATATTAACGCCGTTATCGGCAAGATAAGTGCAGACCTTTGCGATGATTCCCACCGTATCTTTACCCACAACGGTAATTATTGTCTTTTTCATATACAACCTCCTGAAATATTATTATCAAAAATCAATATCTGTAATTCTGCAAAATTTCCAAAGCATCTATGCCTAAAAAAATTGGTTCAATATTATCCGATTTCAAGGACTTTGGAGGGTTCGCTCCTCTTTGCCACCATAAGGTTAAAATCCTTTGCCCTGTAGGGCGATGGGCTCATGTCTACCTCAAGTCTTACAGCTTCGTAGGCAAGTTCCGGGATATTGTTGGAATTGCTAAGATGCCCCAGAATAACGTTGTTAAGGCCGTCATGAGCAATGGCGTCAAGAAGCCTTCCCGAGGTTTCGTTGCTGAGATGCCCTTTTCTTCCCAGAATCCTTTGCTTAAGATAATAGGGATAAGGTCCTACCTGTAGCATTTTAACATCATGATTGGCTTCAAGCAATACCGTATCCATGCCTTTTAAAGCATTTACTGTATAATCTGTGTATTCCCCAAGGTCGGTGCAGACGCAGGCTTTTTTCCCGTTATATTCAAATCTGTAGGCCACGGGATCCACAGCATCGTGGGAAACCTTCATGGGATCTACCAGAATATCGTTAATATAAAAAGATTTATCGGAAACTATAGGGACAAGAAGCTCCTCGCTTACATTTTTAACGCAGGAAGTATTTTTCACCGCATCAAGAGTAAGCTTTGTGGCATAAATGGGAATCCCATATTTTCTGGCCATAACTCCAAGCCCGGCAATATGGTCGGAATGTTCGTGGGTAACTAAAATAGCGTTTATATCCTTGCCTGTAAGGTCCAACGTCCTAAGACCTTCCTCGCATTTTTTCCCGCTGATTCCCACATCCACAAGTATATGTGTGGAGGTATTCCCGATGTAGATACAATTTCCGCTGCTTCCGCTGGCAATACTGCAAATCCTCATTAAATCATTTCCAATATATTTCTATATTGTCACCGCTGGCAAGCTCCTGCATATAATCGGCATTGTCGCCGTTAACAAGAGTTACGATGCTCCTTCCTTTTGCATCATTTAGATCAAAATCAATCTTATCAAAAACATCCACAAAAACATAGGATGATTTTCCTGTTAAAGTTATCTGATCACCGTTTACGAACACGATAAGATTTCTTATTATCTCATCTTCATTTGCGTCATCAGAATCTTCTATCTTTGTGTTGTCCTTTGAAATCCCCCAATCTTTGGCATCTTTTGCATCAACTTCTTCCTCATAATCCTCATCCCAAAGGCTCTTAAAGGAAATATTAAAGCCTTCATAAACCTTTGTATCCCATTGAGCCTTTGTCTGATTCACATAGATATCATCCGACTCCCAAAGATCCAAAAGTCCTGCAATTTCCGCAACGGTCCTGTAATTGTTTATCGTAATATCGTCGCCTTCCTTTATATCATAGAGCTCACTCTCAAGTCCGTTATTAACGAGAGCTGTTTTGGGAAGCTCCACATTTTTACCATTAACGCATACCGTAAAGCTTTCTTTGAATTCCGGAAGTTTTCCAAGTTCAAGAGTGGCTTTGTCCCCTGACGTTGAAGGAACAAATGAAATGAAATCCCCTTCCCTGATTTTGGAATAAAGGTCCGCTGCGCTGTCATTAACCTTTATAACAGCAGCTTCCCCCTGCTTTCCTCTGATAATTCTCTTCTTGGAATTTACCTTAAAGCAAAGGGCATCTCCTCTTTTGGGGAAAAGATCCTTATTGTCCACCTTTAAAGCCATTGCCGCATCGGCAACGGTAAGGTTTCCGTTATCATAAAGCTTTACCTTTTGACCGTTAAAGTCAACAAAGATAAAGTTATTGTTCTGATCGTAAAAACAAAGAGCGATTCCTACGGGAGTTACCATAAGAGAATCGTTTTTGAAGGATTCGTCCTCAAATACAATATCTCTCATAACTTCTTTCCCCCTTACTGCCACACGCTCATGGGGAATTCCCAATTTATCCGCAAGCTTCTCGGTGTATCCGGGAACGATTCCTCCTCCCCCCACCACGAACACGGCACTGGGAGAATGATCGGAATTTAATTCCTTAATGGATTTTGCAACCTTTTGTGTCATCTCCTCAAGTCCGGAATCCAGAGCTTTTAAAATGTCATCCCTTTTGGCAGTCTGGGTAAGACCCATTATATCCGTAAATTCCACAGACTCATTTTCGCAGATACCTCTTTTGATGGATTCCGCAGTATCAAAATCCACAAGGCAGTGATTTATCACAACATTTGTAAGGCTGTCTCCCGCAACGGGAATCATTCCGAAAGCGGTAATACAACCGTCCCGGGTTATGGAAATATCGCTGGTTCCCGCTCCCCCCTCAACAAGAGCCATATTGAGCCTCCTGCATCTTTCGGGAATAGCCACCCTCCTGGCAGCTATGGGCTCCACAGTAAGATTTACCACGTGAAGACCCGCAAGTTCCCCAGCTTTATAGACACCGTCCACCACCTCCTCGGGAAGAAAAGTCCCTATAATGTCCATTCCTATTTTTTTACATTTATGATTTTTCAGATTTGACATCTGTAGGTC
>JAILPU010000048.1 GCA_024699395.1 Lachnospiraceae bacterium
TAACCCAGATATTCAAAGGCAATATTCTCGGGGTTGTAATCATTTTTAACAGGTCTTAAAAGATACGCCCCTATACCTATATCAAAAAATCCCGGAATTCCTTCTCTTGAAATAAGCTTGTAGGCATGCTTTATATCATAGGTACATATCTTCGCTTCTTTCGAATAATTCTTAAAAAAGCTTATAACCTCTTCATCATCGTCATCAAAAATACAGAATCTGCCCTCCGACTTATCCGTAAGGGCGCAGGCTCCGTATATGGTTTTTCCTTCCGTTACAAAGGAAAGCCCCACAGGCTCATCCTTATCAACCGAAGAAAGGAAATCCTTAAATTCATTAAATCCAACCTTTAAACAAGCCGGAACAGTCAATTCTTCCCTTACAACGGTACTCTCTGCGGGAAGGTTGGTATCTTTTTTAAATACGATACTCTCTGCGGGAAAGTTGGTATCTTTTTTAAATCTGGAAAGGAAATTGTTAAACTCCAGCTTTTTAAAGAGTTCATAAGCTTCGGGTGTATAGAAATCCCCCAGCTTACCGGCATCCGGAGCAGTCTCAAGCTCGCAGTCTCTCTTTATGGTAACCAGCTTAAGATAAAGATAAAGATCATCCTTGTCGTTAATGAGATTTTCTTTATCCTTTCCCTTTAATTCTTCTATATGCTCATAAATTGCATCTATGGAATGATAATTCTGAATAAGCTTTGTGGCTTTAACTTCTCCGATATTTTTAACACCGGGAATATTGTCGGAGCTGTCTCCCATTATGGCTTTAACATGGATAAATTCTGCGGGAGTAACCCCTTTATCCGTAAGAACGTCTTGACCGTAATACTGCTTAACATCGGTTTTACCCATGGATGTGGAGGGAAGCAAAATTTTAACCCTGTCATCCGCCAATTGAAGCAAATCTCTGTCCCCGGATAATACGGTAACATCCATATCCTTCTTCACTGCCTCAAGGGACAAAGTACCTATAATGTCATCAGCCTCGTAACCCTCTTTTTCATAACGGGCAATGCCCATTGCATCAAGAGTTTCTTTCATAAGAGGCACCTGGCTTCTGAATTCCGGATCCGCAGGCTTGCGTTTTCCCTTATATTCCTTGTACATTTCATGTCTGAAGGTATTATGGGATACATCAAAAGCCACCGTAAGGTAATCGGGCTTCTCATCCTTAATCACCTTAAACATGATATTTAAAAACCCGTATACCGCATTGGTGGGTATTCCGTCTTTATTGTTAAGGGTTCTTATTCCGTGATAAGCCCTGTTTAAAATACTGTGTCCGTCTATTAAAAGTAACTTACTCATACTTCACCCTACATCAAAAAAAATAATATCAATCCCGAGCAAACCGTTATAAAAAGAATCTCAAATCCTATCAAAATCTTGATTATATCGATCCTTCTTTTGACCCTGTCCTTCACATCTTTTATATAATTGTTTATTTCCTTGTTAAGGTCAAAGGATTCGCTTAATTCCAGGGATTTAAGTCCCTTGGTGGAGAGAAGCCTTATGGTAAATTCTTCCTTGCATTCATTGCAGTTATCCATATGCTCAATAAATTCATTTTTATCAAAAAGTTTCATGTTGCCATCAATGAATGAAGGCATACTTTCAATGAATTCTTTACATTCCATAAATGTTCTCCCATCAAAAAACCAACATCATAATTATACAATATCAACATGAAATTGGCAAAAAAAAACACCCCAAAGGGTGTACTGCCGGCAGTGGGACTTGAACCCACACGTTGTTGCCAACAACAGATTTTGAGTCTGCCTCGTCTGCCATTCCGACATGCCGGCCTGTGTGACATCACAGAGAAAAGGATATCACAATTATTTTGATTTGACAAGGGTTATATAAACCTAAAATTAATATCAATATCGTTACCCTTCACGTTTACATCCGCAAAGGAACCGGATATAAGAGGCATTGAAGGGGGAAGATGTCCCAAATCCGCATCCATGATAACGGGAACATCAAATTTGGAAGCCACATCAAGGATGGCTGTGTACTGATCTAAGCCCATCATTTCATTGTTGAAATCAAGAGGTCTTCCGATGATAAATCCCTTAACATACTTAAACCATCCGCACTGATCAAGATGCCACATTGCTCTTCTCATGTCAAAAACATTAAGATCGCAGGATTCCAAGAACCAGATTATGCCGTCATCAGAGTACTTTTCGTTAAACTGAACCACCACATCGAATTTGGTTCCCGCAAGATTGGTAAGGACATCAAGACATCCGCCGATAAGTCTTCCGGAAAAAGATATAGTCTCCTCATCCAAACAGGATACCATACCTCTTCCGATATATTTTTTAAGAACTGTATCTTCTGTAAGATTATAACTGCAAAGAGGATTTTCGGGAGTCTTTAAGGATTCTCTCTCCCATTTTCCGTAGCCGGAAATTCTTTTTAAATCCCCTGTAAGAAGTCCGATGGCATTCATGTGCGAGGGATGCCAGTTTTCCATGCCGAAACTCTGGGCACAGGGGCCGTAAACGGACGCCACATCACAAATGGTATTTAAAAGAAAAGTGAGATTGGCATTATCCGAAAATCCCATAAACCACTTGGGCTTCATATTGGCAAGAGTATAAAAATCTATATAGGGCAGAATCTCGCACATGAGCTCACCGCCCCCCACGGAAATAATTGCATTATTATTTTCCGATGAGTATGCGTTCATAAACTCAGCGGCACACTGTATGGGGGTGTTGCTTATGCCCACTCCTTTGTCCTCGAAACAATTGACACCCATATCCGAAAGAAAGCCTATGCTCTCCATCTTGTGGATTGCATTGTTAAAACAGCTCCTGTAGGGCTCTGTTGTACATCCGAAGGAGGGAGCAATATATGCGATTCTGTCATTTTTTTTAATAAAATCAGGATATCTCATACTCTCTTTTTTCTTTGAATTTAATTAAAGAAGATGCGCTCTGATTTCGTCGTCTGTTAAAGGTGAAAGGTATGCGGGTGCAATATCAAATACTGTCTTACAACCCTTAACGCCTTCTTGTGCAAGTCTGTTTATTGCACGTGCATAAGCCACAAGTACAGATGAAGTAAACTGAGGGTTGGAATCAAGTTTTAAGCTGTACTCGATAACGTGATTGCACTCGCCGTTAAGACCTGTCTTACCGCTTCTTATTACGCATCCGCCGTGAGGAATTCCCTTGTGATCTCTGTCAAGCTCTTCCTGTGAAATAAAAGTAACGGTTGTATCGTAATCGGCAAAATAGTTGGGCATTGTCTTGATTGCATTCTCGATATATGCCTTATCTGCCCCTTCCTTAGCCACAACAAAGCACTCTCTTGTATGCTTCTGTCTTGTGGTAAGCTCGGGATTTTCACCGTTTCTTACAGCCTTAAGTGCGCTTTCAACAGGAACAGTGTACTGTCTTGCATCCTGAACACCCTCGATTCTTCTGATGGCATCTGAATGTCCCTGGCTTACGCCTCTGCCCCAGAAAGTATAATCCTTACCCTCGGGAAGAATGCAGTTTGCATAAAGTCTGTTAAGTGAAAACATACCGGGATCCCATCCGCAGCTGATAAGTGAAACGTGACCTGTTTTCTTACAAGCCTCATCCACATTTGCAAAATG
>JAILPU010000060.1 GCA_024699395.1 Lachnospiraceae bacterium
AGAATTTAAATATCATTATCTTTAAGGAAGCCTCACCGGGATATGAAAATGAGCCCGGCATCATTCTCCAGGGACATATGGATATGGTGGCTGTTAAGGATGCAGACTGTAATAAGGATATGGTGAAAGAGCCTTTGGACCTTTTCATTGAGAATGGGAAAATAGGTGCAAGGGGCACCAGCCTTGGTGCCGATGACGGCATTATGGTGGCATATGCTTTGGCTCTTTTGGAGAGCGATACTGTTTCACATCCAAAGCTTACCGTTATCATAACCACCGAGGAAGAAACCGGGATGGATGGCGCAGGCGGTATCGATCTTTCCATGGTGGAGGCTTCTAAGCTTATCAACCTCGATTCCGAAAAAGAGGGGGAGATGATAGCGGGTTGTGCCGGGGGCGCAAGATTTACAGGTGTGCTTGAAGGCTCTTTGAGTAAAGGAAAGGGAGTCTGCTTTAATGTGACCGTAAAAGGTCTTCTCGGTGGCCATTCCGGCAATCTTATCCATTTGGAGCGGGGAAATGCCTGCTTTCTTATGGCAAGACTTTTGACAGAGGTTAAAAATGTAAGCCCTGTTCGCCTTGTTTCTTTTAAAGGGGGAGTTGCTGACAATGCTATTCCCGACAGATGCGAAGCATCTTTTATTGCCGGTGAAAAGGATATTGACGCTGTTAAAGAAGCTTTGGATTATTTTAAACAAAGTGTCTCGGCAGAGCTTGAAACCAAGGATAAGGATTTTGATCTTACTGTTGAGTGCAAAGAGAATGCTGAGGAATTATCTTTGGACGAAGAGACTACGGGGAAATTTGCGGCCTATCTCTATACCATGCCAAACGGAGTTATTGCAAATTCCATGGATGTGCCCGGGCTCGTGGAGACTTCTCTTAATCTGGGACAGGTTAAAGTGGAAAACGGAAACCTTGAAGCAGTGTACCTTGTGCGCAGCAATATTGATTCCGCAAAGAAAGCTTTGCTTGACAGAATGATGGTTCTCACCAAAGTTTTCGGAGGAAAGGGAAGTATCAGGGGTAATTATCCGGGATGGAAATATAAGGTTAACTCACCTTTGAGAGATAAGATGGTAAGAATCTACAGGGACTTTTACGGGAGCAAACCTATGGTTTGTGCCATTCATGCCGGACTTGAATGCGGAATACTGGGGAGCAAGCTTAAGGATCCCGACTGCGTTTCCATAGGTCCCGATATAATGGATATTCATTCTCCCATGGAAAGACTTGATATAGAATCCGCCAAAAGAGTGTGGGAGTATCTTCTTCTTGTTTTGAAAGAAAAGGGTTGATATCAGAAATGATTCTAAACGGAGATAAAGACTGAGATAAGGGTTGAGATTAGACTTGAAATGTTCTGAAAACAGCGCAATTTTGACCGTAAAAACGATTTTTGAAAAAGTTAAAAAAAAGGCTTGCTTTTTAAAAAATATCGAGATATAATATCAATGTTGTCACGGGGTGTGGCTCAGCTTGGTTAGAGCGCCGTCTTAGGGAGGCGGAGGTCGCGAGTTCGAATCCCGCCACTCCGACGAAAAGAGATTTGATTACTTTAACGGTTGTCAGATCTCTTTTTTGTTATATCGGATTTGCGTATATCATGTTGAACAAACAAAGCTGTATCGGCGCTGTGAATGCGACGAGAAACAAACATAGTTATACCGGGGGTATGAATACGCCAAGAAAAAATAGTTATATTGAGGGTATGAATATGACAAGAAAAAATAGTTATATCGAGGGTATGAATACGACAAGAAAAAATAATAGTTATATCGGGGCTATGAATACAACGAGAAATACAAATATTTATATATGTGCATAGGAATACAGTGAGGAACAAAAATGGAAGATAAGAACAAAATTGCTATGAAGCGGGGAGATAACAATGATTTTAAATGCGCCCATGCCAAAAAATGCGGAAGCTGCAAATATATTAATTCCACATATGAATCCCAGTGCAAGGCTAAGGAGGAGTATTTAACCAGGCTTTTAAAGCCCTTTGTTACCCCTGAACCTTTTATAAAATGTGTCGAGCCTATGTTTTACAGAAACAAGGTTCATGCTGTTTTCGGGGAAGGCAAGGGCAGAACTGTTATCGCCGGCACCTATGAAGAGGGCACCCACCGTATTGTTCCCATTGATAAATGCCTTATTGAGAATGAGAAGGCTGATGAGATTTTAGGTACTATAAAGGAACTTTTGCCTTCTTTTAAAATAAGACCCTACGATGAGGATAAGGGGACCGGATTGCTCCGCCATGTGCTTATAAGACGGGGATACAGGACCGGAGAGATATTGGTGGTGCTTGTTATAGTCGATCCGGTTTTTCCCTCCAAAAATAATTTTGTTAAGGCGCTCCTCAAAAAGCATCCCGAGATTTCTACCATAGTTCTCAATATTAATGATAAAAAAACAGGGATGGTTCTGGGAGAAAGGCAAAAGGTTATATACGGCAAGGGATATATTACGGATGAACTTCTGGGGAAAAGATTTTCCATAGGTGCGGGAACTTTTTACCAGATCAATTCCCTGCAATGTGAAAAGCTTTACCTTAAGGCATTTGAATTTTTGAAGCCAAAAAAGCAAGATGTGGTAATAGATGCCTATTGCGGCATCGGCACCATAGGGATATGCCTTGCCTCAAAGGTCAAAGAGGTTTACGGAGTTGAACTTAATGAGGAATCGGTAAAAAATGCGGGGAAAAATGCCAAGGCCAACAATGTGACCAATGTTAAGTTTTACGCCAATGATGCGGGACGTTTTATGACAGATCTTGCCGTGAAGGGAAAAACGGTGGATGCGGTTATAACAGATCCTCCGAGAAGCGGCCTAACCAAAGAATTTAAGGATGCAATCATTAAGATGGCCCCCCAAAAGCTTGTATATATTTCCTGTAATCCTGTCACTCTGGCAGCAGACTTAAAAGACCTTAAAAAGGGCGGCTACTCAGTCAAGCGTGCCGTAGGCTTTGACATGTTCCCCTGGACCGACGGGATAGAAACATGTGCCCTGTTAACGAAGGCAAGCGAAGCGTAGCCTAAAGTGTTACAGGCACAGTTGTTCCGGCGGGCAAAGCGAGAGCCCATGTGTTTCAGGCTTTTGTTTGCACTGAATCACATGGGCTTAAAAGATAAAAAATATTTTGCAACGGATTATCATTGATTTACCGAATCGGTGTATCTGTGGAACAGGTGCTTGATTTTAAATCCGTAGGCAAGGATCATTCCCAGTACTGCACCGAGAGCTGCCTGAGCAATTTCATAGGGAAGCTTGATCATGGCATATTCAAAAGTACTGTAAACATAAATCTTACCAAGGGTATATCCCGTAACCATAATAATACCACCTATAATGACTCCCAGGGCTGAAGCAAGTCTGGGGGTTTTTTTAAATAAATGATGGGAAATAAAGGAGATTACGGCTGCCTGAAGTCCGTGGGTGACAAGGGATACAAACATGGGAGCCGGGTAGAAGAGCATGTCTCCCAAAAAGGAACCGATTCCTCCCACAACAAATGCCAGAAAAGGATTTAAAAGAATTGCAGCCAGGCAGATTATGGTGTCGCACAGATAAAGAT
>JAILPU010000088.1 GCA_024699395.1 Lachnospiraceae bacterium
AAGAATGGCTGCAAT
Source organism: Lachnospiraceae bacterium (assembly GCA_024699395.1). Taxonomy (GTDB): domain Bacteria; phylum Bacillota; class Clostridia; order Lachnospirales; family Lachnospiraceae; genus Acetatifactor. Next base: position 16 of record JAILPU010000088.1, read on the forward strand.
TGTAGGCATGGGAATAAGTTTCGCAAAGGGCATAAGAAGTACAAGCACAAGTACAAGCACTATGGAATGAACTATTCCGGCTACAGGAGTACGTCCACCGTTTTTAATATTGGCTGCAGTTCTTGCTATGGCACCGGTAGCGGGGATTCCTCCGAAAAGAGCGGAACCGATATTACCCACGCCCTGTGCCACCAGCTCTGTGTTGGAGCGGTGTTTTGCGTTAATCATAGAGTCCGCAACAACACAGCTTAAAAGGCTTTCTATAGCCGCCAGTACGGCGATGGTCACGCCGTCGGAAAACTCTGCTTTGATAACAGAAAATGAGAATTCGGGAAGCCTGAATGTGGGAAGCTTACCTGATATCTCATATATTCCCCCTATCGTATCAACTTTAAGCCCACAATATTTCACCATAAGGATACCCACTATAACAGCTATAAGGGATCCGGGTATCTTCTCGCTTACCTTGGGCCAGACTATAAGTATGGCAAGGCTCACAAGTCCCACCACAAAAGCCCAGATATTGATTGTCTTTATATTTTTGAAAAAGGCAACAACCTTTTCCATTGTCTCCACGGGTTTAGCCCCATTCAGATTTACACCAAAGAAATCCTTAAACTGTCCCACAAGGATGGTCACTGCAATACCTGCTGTAAATCCTGTTGTTATGGTATAGGGAATAAACTTTATAAGAGTTCCCAGCCTGCAAAATCCCATAATTATAAGTATAATACCGGCTATTATGGTAGCTATGGCAAGACCGGTCATTTCACTCTTAGCAACAATTCCCGCAACTATCGTAGCAAAAGCAGCCGTGGGTCCCGCTATCTGAACCCTGCTGCCTCCAAGTGCCGCGATCAAAAATCCCGCAACTATAGCAGTGTAAAGTCCTTCCTCGGGTCCAACTCCCGAAGCAAGCGCCAGGGCTATGGAAAGAGGCAGTGCTATAATAGCCACTATAATACCGGACATAACATCCTTTACAATCTGATTGCCTGTATAATTCTTAAGGCAAGTGAATAACATTGGTTTGATTTTTTCTTTGTTCATTTCTTTCGTTCCTGTTTCTGTGGTGCTGTGTTACTGTGTTACATATATTAAATACAAATCTTTTCGGCATTCTGTCAGAATCCGTTATTCCAAGCATATCTGTATTTAAATTACGTTTATCCGTTTTATGATTTGGCATAACAAACCGACCCGGTTTACTGCATAAATCCCCCGGAGGTCAGCTTAAGTCTGTATATACGCTCCAGTGAATGATCGATTCTGTCGATATCGATTACCCCTTCATTTACGGCATTGATAACCCCCGCAAAGGCAGTGCGGAAGTTTTCCGGCATAAGTATCATATCGCATCCTGCTTTAAGCGCTCTTACAGCCGCTTCATCCGCATCATAATACTGAGCAATCACATCCATATTCATGGCATCTGTTATGATCACGCCCTCATATCCCAGCTCGTCTCTCAAAACATCGGTGACAACCTTCTTTGATAAAGTACAGGGCATGTTATCTTCCCCTGTAAGCTTTGGTGCTGCCATATGGCTTATCATAATAACATTTGCTCCCTCATCGATACATCTTTTGAAGGGCACAAAATCACTGTTTTCAAAGGTTGATATGTCATTGTCACACACGCCGATTTCCTTGTGAAGGTCTGCTTTTATGCTTCCCATTCCCGGGAAATGTTTTAAACAGGGAATCACGTTTTTATCCCTGATACCCTTAAACATATTGGCGCTGTATTCCGACACGGTTTCAGCAGTATCTCCAAAGGTTCTTGAGTACATATATGCACCTTCATCCGCTGAAATATCGCACACCGGTCCCAAACACATATTAAAACCCAAGGAGCTAAGTTCTTCACCTATGGTATTTCCGTAGGTATATGCCGCATTAACATCCCCGGCTGTAAATATCTCTCTTGCTCCGGGAGTCTTTTCAAAAAGCTTTGCTTCCGCCATACGGCTTACGCTTCCTCCCTCTTCGTCTATGGCGCAAAAAAGAGGATATCTTGACATACCCTTTGTCTCTTCTATCATCTGGGAAAGCTGTTCTGCGTTCTTAATATTCTTTTTAAAATAAATAAGTCCGCCTACCGCATAGGTTTCAAGGGATTCTCTTGTCTTATCCCCCGCTTTTACCACTGTGTTGTAATTGCACAGTTCTTCAGGGGTTACAATAAACAGTCCCGCCACCTTATCCTCAAGGGACATGGAATCGATATAGGATCTTATATCTTCCTTAAGTCTTGCTTCCTCGGGATCTTGTGTGGGTTCCGGTGCCACATCCTGCCCGGGAGTTCCCAAAAGGGAATCGGGATCTATGTCAACTTCAGTCAAAGGTTCCTCATTAAGAATCTTGTCCACGACTTCCTTCTTTTCTTCTTTTTCCCTGTTTTCACGAGCCTGATAAGCTCCGATTTTGCCTGCGTAGTAAAGAGCCGCCGTAACGCCTCCCCCTATAAGTAGAAGTGCCACCAAAAGCCCTATAACAGCTTTGGTACGCTGCTTTCTCTTCTTTTTTCTTCTGAGCTTTCTTGCCTGATCGTCGTCATTTTCCGACTCAAAGTTCAACTCCTGAACACCGTCTTCATCCAGCATGAAATTGGGATTGTTTCTATCTTCGCTCATGTTTTTTTCTCCAAAGATTTATTAACCGGCTCTCGCCCACGTGATATAATACCACATTAAAAACTCTTTGCAAACATAATTTAAAAAAGAATGCCGCTTGCGGCATTCGAGCGCCTCGCGCGGTTGCAGTATGCAACAATTACATTACGCGCGAGTGCGCATCCTTAGCGGAGCGTTTTTGTTACATAGGAAGTTGCAGAGCAATTTCCTATGTAACATAGAAAAGGAACCGGATTAACTCCGATCCCCCTTTTATCCGTTGCTACACGCCACTTTTATGCAGTTGGCCCTTGTAAACCTGATATTTCTTTCATCTTTTGACATATTTCATTTTAGTCTTGCCACAAAGCGCTTTTCCACTAAAATCAAGAAGAAAAAAAGCAATCCCATCAAAACATAAAATATCCAAATAATACCATTGTCTTTTTTACTCCTTTGTAACATACATTCCGCTTGCATACCAATACTTGGGAAATATTGTATCCAAATTTTACCCGATTCAACAAACATGGGTAACACAATCAATGCCATGCCTAAACCAAATGCAGTAACTGTATTTTTTACGCAGGAAGAAATAAACATAAATATGTTCTCCATGCAAAAACTTCCCAACCCAATGTTTATTGCCGCCCTCGCTATTTGCGAAATATTTGCGCTGATTGATGATATGCCATTGTCAAATAGGCAAAAATCAATAACACAAAAAATAATTGAATGAAACACCAGCCAGCTTATTTCCACAAGAATAACTAATACCATTTTAATAAATACATCAACATATCTTCCGTTTACCGTAGTATCAACTATTTTATACATATCACAAACATACTCGTCAGCAAAAATAGGTGCAGTCAAAAACAGCAATGGTACTAAGTACATAATTAACACACCGAAATCACCAAATTCATGATTTAAAAAATAGGTAATACCCTGTCCACGCATATGTATACCTGAACTAAAGTAAACGCTCCTTGATCTATCACTGTATTCAGATATAGCCGCCAACATATTTA
>JAILPU010000100.1 GCA_024699395.1 Lachnospiraceae bacterium
AACCCTGCATCCAAAGGCTTTGGCTATGGCCGCCACCTTTTTACCTATGTTTCCCATTCCGATTATTCCCCAGGTTTTCCCTGAAAGCTCGGTAAAGGTGTGTCCGTAATATGAGAAAAAACCATACCCGGCATATTCTCCCGATTTTACAAAGTCATCGTAATGCCTTAATTTCTCCGAGAGAAAAAGTGCCATGGCAAAGGTATGCTGAGCCACTATGTCGGTGCTGTAGTCCCTGACATTGCACACGGCTATATTGTTGGTCTTGCAATATTCAATGTCCACATTGTCAAAACCCGTGGCAAATTCACATATAAGCTTCAGGTTATCGGCACCCTTTAAGGAATCTGCATTTAACCTGCTTTTATTGGCTACTACTATGTCAGCCTCTTTAATCCTCTCGTTTATCTCTTCGTAAGCGGTATTATCGTAAGATACCACCTCTCCGAAATCCTTGAAACAGTCAATGGAAACATCCATTCCCACGCTGCTTCTCTCAAGAACCACTATTTTCAAAGCCATCTTACATAAGTCCTTCATCGTAAATCGCCCTTGCTCCTCCCACATATTTGGGACGGCGTCTGGCGCATATTATGGATGCCTCTCCTATTTTATCAATACTTATCCTTAAGGGAACCACAACCTCGTGGATATGCATTCCTATAAGAGTGCCTCCGATATCGATACCTGCCTCCGCTGTTGCTTTTATATTTTCCACAACAACCGGATCGTTAAATCTCTCATAACAAACAGTGGCAAAGGCTCCACCTGCGTGATTGGGCTGGGGAATGGCATTTACCTGCTCAAAGCCAAACTTCTCCATAACCTTTCTCTCCACCACAACGGCTCTGTTCAAATGCTCGCAGCATTGAGCTGCTGCGTGAATTCCCTTTGCATTCAAGACTTCCATTATGCCGTCGTATATGGCATTTGCTGTTTCAACACTGGTGGCGGTACCGATTTTGTTTCCCGCTACCTCACTGGAAGAACAGCCTATTATAAAGACGGACCCTTCTTTTATGCCGGAAGCTTTCACTATCTCCGAAACCGCTTTTTTACTTTGTTCTCTTACATTATTAAGGTCCATTTTTTACCTCCGGAATTGATGTTTTTTATCATCTTTTAAATAGTATACTTTTTATTGCGGTTTAGCAAGAATAATATGATATTTATGCCCATTTATTTAGTTTTTTTACCTTTATCCCCGATTGCACCCCAAGGTTTTTCATGTTACTTTTATATATAGATTCGGTAATCTGCGGACAAATGTCTGTATTCATTCAAATCCGACGTTTGCCGTAATAAAACATGGATTCCGCAAACTATCCATGGACTGCACTGTTTTGAGCTAATCGTCGAAATATTTGTTCATTCAGAACAAACAAATGTCAAAAGCGGCATTCTCGCATCATTATAACCAAGGTTTTAATTATCTGTAACATACCAAAACATACATAAAATATATTTCACAAGGAGGTACCCCATGTCAGATCTTTGGAACAGAAAAGACGCACCCAAAATCGCTATGATCTACGGCCACAACCCCCGTTGGGATTCATCAAAGGCAGAAATCCTTGAGGCGGCCAAGTATGACCTTATTATCGCAGGCTTTGATATTGATGACACACCCAAACACATTGCCAAGCTTAATGATAATCTTAAAAGACTTCATGAGCTTAACGACAGACTTATCGTTGTCTCATATATTGCCGGCTCCTGCGAGTATTTCCCCAAATCAAAGTACTTCGACAATGACTGTTTTCTTAAAACCACCGAAGGAGATATGATCAATTCATGGCCGGGAAGCTGTATGTTAAATCTTTCCAAAGAAAAAACAATACAGTCCTACATGAACCTGATTGAAGACAAATGGCCCTCCATGTTAGAGGTGGACGGTGTTTATATCGACTGCATGTGCGGTTCCTTCGATGCCTGGGCAGTGGAATTGGAAAGCAAGAAGAAAGTTAAGATTGATGCCGACGAAGACGGAAAAGAAGATTCCAAGGACGTTCTTGATAAACTCTGGGTTAAGGGTAAAGAGACAATCCTTAAGGAGACAAGAAAGCGCTACGGCGATAAGCCCTATATTCTTGTTAACGGAAGTATGGAAGCGGATTACGCAAGACCCTACGCCGACGGAACCATCTTTGAAGGAGTTTTGGATCATATCAATCTTCCGGAAAATTATACCAAGTATAGCTTCGATGATATTATGAGCCAGTATATTCCCTGGGGTAAATCCGGCACCGGTAAGCCCAACTGTACTTACATCGACGTAACTCCCGGTTTTGATGTGGAATTTAACCATCCCGTTACAAGACCCGCCGAGGAGAGCTGCCGTTATCTTGAGAGAGGTTACTCCAACCTTAAGCACATGCGCTTCGGTCTCGCTACCGCCCTTCTTGGAGACGGTCACTACACCTATCAGATGCACACCAAGTGGCTTGGCAATCACTGGTGGTATCACGAGTATGATATTCCCATCGGAAAACCTCTCGGTGCCTACTACAAATCCCAAGAGGATGACACTTACAAGAGAGATTACGAGAATGCTATCGTTGCCGTTAACATGACTTATCACGATACCATTGTTCACTTTGACCATACCATGCGCGACGAAACCACCGG
>JAILPU010000249.1 GCA_024699395.1 Lachnospiraceae bacterium
TATGTTCTTGTGGGTTCCTTTATGTGGTTTGTATCCGCATTTTTCTCGGTGGAATACAATAAGCATCACAAAAACAGAAACAGATACTATATGTTTTTGATATTTACCCTTGGGGTTACCATGGGAGTATTTATTGCGGCGGATCTTTTTACGCTGTTCATTATGTTTGAACTTGCCAGTCTTGCCAGCTTTGTATGGGTTGTTCAGGAGGAGACCGAAAAGGCCATGAAAGCGGGAGAAACTTATCTTTACGTGGCCATGATAGGCGGTTTCGCAATGCTTTCGGGGATCTGTATTTTTTACGGGGCAACCAATACTCTGAGTATAGAAGCTCTTTTGGATCCTTCCATTTATGAAGGAGTAAACAAAGGGATAATTAAAGCGGCGGCGCTTCTTATATTTGTGGGATTCGGCGCAAAGGCCGGTGCATTCCCCATTCATGTGTGGCTTCCCCAGGCACACCCTGTGGCTCCCGCACCTTTAAGTGCGCTATTGTCCGGAATCCTTACCAAGATTGGAATCTTCGGAGTGCTTATATTAAGCGGAAGAATGATGTTTGGAGACAGTTCCTGGGTGGCATTTGTACTTACGGTGGGAGTCATAACAATGTTTGTGGGTGCGCTCCTTGCAGTGTTCTCGGTGGATTTAAAGAGGATTCTTGCTTGCTCCAGTGTGTCTCAAATCGGTTTTATCCTTGTGGGTATATCTCTGATGGGAATTCTTAAAATCAACGAGAAGGCGGTTTACGGCGCTGTTCTTTACATGGTGAACCATTCCCTTTTTAAGCTGGTACTCTTTATTACTGCCGGCGTTGTGTATATGAGAACTCACAACCTTGACCTCAATGCAATAAAAGGGTACGGAAGAAACAAGAAGAGTCTTATGTTTATATATCTTTGCGGTGCTTTGGGTATATCCGGTATCCCTCTTTTTTCGGGATATGTTTCCAAGACCCTTGTTCATGAAGCTTTGGTGGAACTTATTGAGGAAGTGAGAGAGAAAGAAGCGTTTTTCTATTCCGCGGGGGCTTTAAAAGCCATGGAAATTCTCTTCCTTTTCTGCGGCGGTCTTACTCTTGCCTATATGCTTAAAATCTTCTTTGTTTTGTTCATTGAAAAAAATAAGGACGAAAAGCTTCAGGAAAAATATGACGCTGACAAGGATGTTTTCGGAAAAGGCAATTTCCCCATTCTTTCTGTTCCCGCTTGTTTGTTTATTGTTTTCGGTGTGCTTCCCAACAAAGTTTTTATGAAGCTGGGAATTCTTGGTTCCGACCTTGTTAAACTTACAAAAACTGAAGAGTCCGTTAATTTCTTCAGTCTCGAAAATTTAAAGGGTAGTTTTATTTCCATTGCGGTGGGGCTTTTGGTTTATTTCGTATTTGTTAAAAAGGTTCTTACCGACAGCGAAGGAAATGCCCTTGACAGATGGCCTTCGGTTTTGTCCATCGAGAATATCATATACAGACCTGCTTTCAAAATTTTATACGGCATGCTGTTTTATGTTCTTGTGGTCTTTGACAGACTCACAGACGGAATAGTTATTCTCTTAAGAAAAACTGTGTTTAAAGAAAGCCCCATCCCTGTTGAAAAGATAGAGGGAAATGCTTTCACTCACTTTATTGGTCAGCTCCTTGACAGAATCATGCCCGAGTCTGATGAAGCCAACAGACGTATTTATACAGCCTCCTACAGACATAAGGCGGCTTTGTATTTCGAGAGGGTGAAGGACAGCAATATGATTATCACCAGCTCCCTTTCCTTCGGTTTGTTTTTTGTGGTTCTCGGTATTGTGGTAACCTTAATCTATATGTTATGGTTGTAACATAATGAAAAATATACTGAGTGATATCAAGAACAACAACTTAAAACGGATGTACCTTTTAATGGGAGATGAGGCATATCTGAAGCATCAGTATTTTCTTAAGCTGAGGGATGCGGTGGGCGCTTCGGATTCCAATATCAACGTGAGTCTCTTTGAGGGTAAAAACATTGATGTGGGGGCCCTCATTGATACTGCGGAAACCCTTCCTGTTTTTGCGGACAGGAGAGTTGTTTTCATAAGAAACTCCGGTTTTTTTAAGGACGCCAACGAGAAGTTCACCTCATATATGGAGGATCCTGCCGAATCCACGATGTTTGTTTTTTGCGAGGATGAGGTTGATAAGAGATCCAAGCTTTACAAGACCGTTAATGCTAAAGGGTATGTTTGTGAGTTTAATATCCTCAGAGAAGACGAGCTTTTGCAATGGATCGGTTCTGTCTTAAAAAAAGAGAACAGAAAGATTTCCGGTGATACCGCAAGGCTTTTGCTGGATCGCACCGGCTTTGATATGAATCAGATTAAGGCTGAGTTGGAAAAGCTTATTGCCTATACCGATGGCAGCGATGTGGTCACTGCCGAGGATGTGGAGGCTGTTTGTTCCAGAGCTTTGAGCGATGATATCTTTAAGCTTATTAATGCGGCTTCCGAAAAAAATCGAAAAAAGGTCTTCGAGTTTTATTCAGATCTCTACGCCTTAAGAGTCTCTCCGGTTAAGATTATCGCCGTTCTTGGGACCACCTATTTAAGACTCTTAAGGATTAAGGAATTAAGGCGGGAGGGTAAGCCGGAATCGGAGATTGCCAAGATTCTTGGCATGAATCCCTATGTTGTCAAAAAATACGGTATTTCCCTGAAAAATGTGGGCAGGCAGACCCTCTATGACAATCTCACCATGTGTGCCGAGGCTGATGAAGCTTTTAAGTCGGGTCTTATGACCGACTGGCTTTGCCTTGAGACTTTATTGGTTAAACTTTGCAGTTGACAGGACCATGCATTTCGTAAGATGCATGGTCTTTTTGCATGTTAAAACTTCTTCGGGCCTGAGGCGGTTGGGTATGCCCCCCGAATAATCGCTTCGGGTCTGAGACGGTTGGGGGCGATATATTTGCTCTCGAGTCGCTTAGCTCGTTGTGTACCGTAGCGGACGCTAAGCTCAATCT
>JAILPU010000145.1 GCA_024699395.1 Lachnospiraceae bacterium
CCTTATTTCCATCAAATCCGTTGTCGCAATCACTGCCAGACAGCAGATTTGATGGAAATAAGGCGCTGTGAGAATATGGCAAGCTTCATCCTGAATGTGGGGATTATAAGAGTTTTCCCCTTGGACATCATTTTGAGGGCATATTCCGCGCAGTACTTTGGTGTGATACCCTTAAGAGCAAACTCCACATTTGCAACCTTGTTAAACTCCGTATCCACGGGTCCCGGGCAGAGGCATCCCACATAAACATTTTTGCCTGCAATTTTTAATTCTCTTTCAACAGCAAGTGACAGAGATGTCACATATGATTTAGTAGCATAATAACAGGCCATAAAAGGTCCTCCCGAAAGGAGCCCTGCAGAAGAAGCCACATTAAGAAGCTTCCCTTCATTTTTATCCGCAAAAATCTTAAGCATCTTTTTGGTGAAAATATGAACCGCTCTCACATTGACATCAATCATAAACAGTTCCTTGTCAAGATCTGTCTTTGTAAATTCTCCGGCTTCACCAAGTCCGGCGTTATTGATAAATACAGCTACGTCAAGCCGACTTATTTCATCACAAACTCTTTCAACCTCTTCGGTCTTCGAAAGATCTGCTGTAAGAATCATACTTTCGGCACCATACTCTTTAGTTAACTCTTCCGCCATTTCTTGGAGCGTTTTCTCTCTCCTTGCCACCATCACAAGATTGTAATCCTTGGCAAGCAATCTGCAGAAAGCCTTTCCTATTCCGGAGCTTGCCCCGGTAACCACTGCATATTTTCTGTCCATATTCACTCCCCCTGTTTTATCAAATTATTATCGAATCTAAATTCTGCTACATTACTCTACATTTATGGAAATCACAAATTCTTTAATTTCTTCCCGTTTTCGATTACAACGGACTATATATTATTTGAATGTATCAATTTGCTATTGAACAGCTCATTATATTGCAAAGCTGAATTGCACTATCAATATTTTCTTTAGCAATTTGTTTGACAAACATTGCCCTTTGTTCCGAAATGTTATCCTCGATAAAAAGAATCAAATCAGTCAGTTCTCATTTTTAAATTGTATTTAGCACTTACTATTACTCTCATTTGTTGGCGCAGCTGTCGCAGACGCCGGCAAAAGACGCGTCGCACATATCAAGTTTGAAGCCGTACCCATCCTCAATCTGCTTAACAAGCTTGTCCGTAAAGTCATGGTCTGTGTGGATTACCTTTCCGCAAACCGAGCACTGGAGATGGAGGTGGGTGTGACAATCCTTATGATTCACGACACGATACATATAGCTCTCGGAATTGGGCGCCTTATATTTAACAAGCTCCTCCTTGGCCACCATGGCATCAAGGTTTCTGTAAACGGTGGTGGGATTGGGTTCCATCCCCAGACTGTTAAGATATTCCTTAACCTGTGACGCACAAAATCCCTTATCACTGCAGTTTTTAATAAACTCTTTTATTCCGGACTGTGTCTTGGTATTATAATCCTTTTTCATATTCCTGTATCCTTACTACTTATTTTTCTTTCTTAAAGCAGCCTTTTCTATAAGACCGACACCCTCATCAAAAGCTTCAAAAAGATAGGGTTCCTGCCATTCCCTTCCCTCTTTTTCTTTCCTCTTAATCTCATCCCAGGAGGCTTTTCGCTCTTCATCCGTTTTAAAAGCAACTCCCGCAAAAACATGGGGATGCCTGCGTTCCATTTTTTCACAGATACCCTTTACCACATCCGAATAGGTAAAGAGGCCCTCTTCTTCTGCCATAACCGCATGGAACATAACCTGCAAAAGAAGGTCTCCCAGCTCCTCCTTGAGGTTTTCGGGGTCGTTTTTATCATTGAGGATATTGATGCCGCATACCACTTCGCAGGCTTCCTCGATACATGCCGCCTTCAGGCTTTCGTGGGTCTGCACTCTGTCCCACGGACATCCGTCCTCACTTCTCAACTTCTCAACTATTTCCTTTAAACGTTCGGTTTCCGTCATTATCTAATCCTCGCTTTCAATTACTTCCTTGCGGATGCGGTTGATCACATGTTTTTTATTGCCGCTCCACAAAGGTGCGACAAGAATCTTCTTATCACCATCGCCTGTAAGTCTGTGTATGACAACTCTGTCCGGAATCAGAGGCACGCATTTTTTCAAAACCTCTATATATTCATCCTCCGTAAAAACGTTCACTTTTCCTTCTTCATATTCTCTGCACAGATCCGTTCCTTTTAGAACAAAAAGGAGCTGGAGCTTGATTCCTTTTACTTTTCCTGCGCAAACATACTTCACTGTCTCTGCCATCATGTCAGGCGTCTCACCCGGCAATCCCAGTATAACATGAGTTATAACTTCAATGCCTCTTTTATCCAGCTCTTTAACAGCATTGTCATAAACACTGAGAGGATACCCCCTCCTTATATACTTTGCCGTATCCTCATGAATTGTCTGAAGTCCCAGTTCCACCCATACAGGCTTTATCCTGTTTAATCTTTCCAAAAGATCCAATACATCAGGTGGGAGACAGTCAGGCCTCGTTGCTATTGACAGTACTATCACTTTTGGATGTGATATTGCTTCTTCAAAGAGTCTTTTTAATTTTTCAACAGGGGCGTAGGTTCCGGTAAATGCCTGAAAGTATGCGATATATTTTCCATCCTTAACCTTTGATGAAAGCCTTTCGATTCCGGCATTAATCTGGTCCGTTACAGACATTGAAGGATTTCCGCCAAACTCGCCACTGCCTTCCCCCGAACAGAATATACACCCTCCTGTTGCAAGTGTACCGTCTCTGGTGGGGCAGGTGAAACCTCCGTTAACCGCAATCTTATATACTTTGCACCCGAATCTTGCTCTGAGATAATCATTCAAAAGTATCATCTATCCCGGTTCCTTCATAATCGCATTCGTAATCCGTAAGTTTTATCTTTTGTCTTCTTTTTCTGTCCACCTCTATCCACTCGTCAAGAGTGAGGGGAACGTAATCCGAATACATACAAAAACAGTTTATCATATTGCAGGGGATTATTTTCATATCATCGCTCCCCGCAAGTGTTCTTTTATACCCTTTTACCGAATCGATATAACTGTTAACAAGATATTCATCAAAGCTGTTGTGAACATGGCCGTAGAGCATATAGGTTTTGGGAATACCCGCTCTGTTATGAGCAA
>JAILPU010000184.1 GCA_024699395.1 Lachnospiraceae bacterium
TAACCATAGTGCTTATAACACATGAGCTTGATGTGATAAAGGAAATATGCGACAGAGTTGTGGTGATGGATTCCGGTCGGGTTGTGGAGATCGGTGACGTATATGATGTTTTTACAAAGCCGGAAAGTGTTTTTACCCAAAAACTTATTGAGAAGGAAAACAGATTTATCATACCCGGCAACGTACTGGAAAATGCAGAAGGCAAGATAATCAGAATCGATTATTTTGATGATAATGCGGAGAGAGCGCTGATAGCGGACGCAATAGAAACCTTTGGAGTCAAAATAAATATTCTTCACGGACGAATTGAGTTTATAAAGAAAAAACCGGTAGGAGTTTTGTATATCAGTGTCAATGGTGAGACGGATCAAACCAGGGATGCAATAAGATTTATAAGGGAGAATGCCGGAAGAATGGAGGTAATCAGAGATGCTTGAAAGTTTTTTGGAGATACAGGATAAGCTGGTGAAGGCATTACAGGAAACGGCATTTATGACCCTGACCTCACTGATAATAGCCGTTGCAATCGGAATTGGCTTGGGATTAATTCTTTTTATAACAAATGAACCCTTACTGTCAAAGAATACTCTTGTCTATGAAATAGTGGGATTTGTGGCAAACACCATTAGTTCAATCCCCTTCCTTATATTGATGATATTCTTTCTTCCCATCTCGGCGGTTGTGGTGGGAACCAAGATAGGATCCAAGGCGGTGCTGGTTCCTTTAACGGTGGCGGCAGCAGCTTTTTTCAGCAGGTTGGCAGAGGCATCATTTTCAGATGTGGATAAGGGTGTGTTGGAAGCAGTTATATCGTCGGGAGCCAAAAAGAGTCATGTGATTTTTAAGATTGTTTTACCGGAGGCCAAAATATCCCTTATTAAAAATATAACAGTGACGGCAATAACTGTATTGGGATTTTCGGCAATGGCAGGACTTGTTGGGGGAGGAGGAATAGGTGACCTCGCTTACAGATACGGATACCAGAGATACAAAAAGGACGTGATGATCATATGTATCCTTTTGCTGATATTACTGGTTCAGGTGGTGCAGAAAATAGGTGATATAACCGTGAGAATAATCAGCAAAAGAGGAAAATAGATGAAAGAAATCACATGGTATGGACGAGGGGGACAGGGAGCTTTTACGGCTTCAAGAATACTGGGGGCAGCCGCCACAATCAAAGGCTTTAATGCGCTGGCCTTTCCTTCTTTCGGGCCGGAAAGACGCGGCGCCCCAATAAGGGCTTTCACCAAGATATCCGAAGAGAAAATATCGGACAGGAGCATAGTTAAGCAAAATGATTACATCATTATATTGGATGATTCATTGTTCGATAAAGAACTTTTAAAAAAACTGAAACCCGGAGGGCGTCTTTTTATAAATACGGTGAAGAATCAAAAGCAATTTGGCGATGAAAGAATAATCGCAGGGGATATTTCATCCTTAGCAAAAAAGATATTAAATCGCCCCATCGTCAATATCGGGATTCTTGGTTTATTGTTACCGGTTGATGATGAGATAGGAATTGAAGAGATATATTCCGCCATTGACGGGTATATGCCGGGAAAGATTGCCCAAAAGAATAAAAGACTTCTTGAGAAGGTCATTGAAGAAGGAGTCACTAAAGAATGATACGTCCATCGATTACAGAGAAAAATAAAATAGAAAAATTATCCCGGCTGCCCCAGGGAGGTTCCTGCAAAGCAGGGGTGCTTATTGAAAAAAATGCGGGCTGGAGAAATAAATGTCCCGTATATAATCCCGATAAATGCACCGGATGTTATCAATGCTACATGTATTGTCCGGATGGAGTTATAAGCAAGGAGGGAAAGGGAATATCAATTGATTACGATTTTTGCAAAGGATGTGGTATCTGTGAAAAGATATGCAAACTTCAGGCGATAGTAATGGAGGGAGAAACATGAGTCAAGTGAGATTTATATCCGGTGATGAAGCATTTGCTCTGGGTGTGAGTCTGGCCCGTGTTCAGGTCATTTCGGCATACCCGATAACGCCGCAGACTATAGTGGTTGAAAGACTTGCCGATATGGTGGAGGAAGGAGAGCTGGACAGTAAATTTGTCCATGTGGAATCAGAGCACTCCGCAATGATGACCGCCATGGGAGTTTCGGCCATGGGAGCAAGAGCCTTTACGGCAACTTCATCTCAGGGGCTTTTATATATGGCAGAGTGTCTCGGCTATGTTTCGGGGGGAAGATTTCCCATAGTGATGATGAATGCAAACAGAGCCACAGCTCTTCCCTGGAGCATATATGGAGATCACAGGGATTCCTTGTCACAGCTTGACTGCGGCTGGATACAGATTTATGTAGAAGATGCCCAGGAGGCACTTGATATGGCAATTCAGGGGTATGCCTTAGCGGAGTCGGAAAATATAAGGCTTCCTGTTATGGTAAATCTTGACGGCTTTGTTCTTACTCATACATATGAGAAGGTGAACATTCCCGACAGAGAAACAATAGACGCCTTTTTACCAAAGAGAAATACGTGGGACAAACTTGATTTGGATAATCCGGTGAGTATGGCATTTACAGTAGGTCCGGAATTAAATGAAGAATTTAATCTTTTGCATCATAAGGCAAGTATTAATGCTCTCGGTGAGCTGGCAAGGATTGATAAGGAGTATGCAAAGATTACAGGGAGGAGTTACGGAAATGCTGTAAAAGGATACAGAACAGAGGATGCCGAATACGTTCTTATTTCATTGGGAAGTATCAGCGGACTTGTGAGAGATGCTGTTGACAGACTAAGAAAAGAAGGCATAAAGGCCGGAGCAATAAAAATAAGGATGATGCGCCCTTTTCCAAAGGATGAAATAGCTGCTTTAACAAAGAATGTGCTGGCGATAGGAGTAATTGACAAAGATATATCCTTCGGATATGAAGGAACGGTATATACAAATGTTAATTCAGCCCTTCTTCAGAAAAAAATATATATTCCTTCCTATAATTTTATCGGAGGAATAGGGGGACGGGATGTATCGGTCGACAATATAGAAAGTTGCTTTAAAGAAATGATAAATGCAGATACAAAGGAAACGGTGAGATTTATGGGACTGGAGGTTATTGATGATTGCTGAAAGAGTAACTGCCCAAAATATCTCGGATAATGAATTTTTTTACGGGCATAAGGCCTGTGGGGGATGCGGCGGAAGCCTTGCGGTGCGAATGGCGCTTAAGGTATTGGGAGAGAGAACTTTGTTGACATTACCTGCGGGATGCATGTCGGCGGTAAGTTTTAATTATCCTCAGATGAGCTATGCAAATAATGCTATCATATCTGCCTTTGCGGGGACAGGCGCCGTGATGAGCGGTCTTAAGGCCGGGGCAGAGGCCATGGGACTGAAAGACTATCATGTGCTGGGAATAGCCGGTGACGGAGGAACGGCAGATATTGGGCTTCAGGCGCTGTCGGGACTGATTGACAGGAATGATGACGCAATCTATATCTGTTATGACAATGAAGCGTATATGAATACCGGAATTCAAAAAAGCGGACTGACACCTTACGGATCAACGACGACAACGACTCCCGCAGGGAGTAAAGGAAAAGGAAATATTAAGCAAAAGAAGAATTTGTTTGAAATTGTCGCCGCTCATGGCATCCCTTATGCGGCTACAGCCAGTGTGGGATATATTGAAGATTTTGCCACCAAAGTAAAAAGGGCATCACAGATAAAAGGAACATCATTTATTCATGTGCTGGCACCCTGCCCCACGGGATGGGGAATAGATACAAGCGAAACCATTGAGGTGGCAAAAGAAGTGGTGGATACAGGTTTGTGGTATTTGGCAGAGTTTTATGACGGAGAATATCACTTAAACAGGCATCCAAAAGTATTTTCAGATGTGACACACTACATCAGAAGACAAGGCAGGTTCCAACATCTTAAAGATGAGGACATAGATATTATAATACGTTCCAGAGATAAGACATGGAAACGTATAGAAGGATTTAAAGAATAGAGAGGAGACTATTATGAAAAAAAGAATTGCAAGCAAATTAATCGCAGGTGTACTGACAGGAGCAACTATTCTCCTGATGGCAGGATGCGGAAAAAATGACACAAAAACAGCAGAATCTTCCGTTGTGGCACAGTCTGAGGAGACGACGACTCAGAGTGAGGCAGTAAACGAAAGTGAGGCAGCAGACGAAAGCGAAGCACCGGTTGAAAAGGGAAAAATTACAGTGGGAGTATGTGCAGGCCCTTACGGGGATATGTTTGAAGACTGTATCAAGCCTTCACTTAACGAACTTGGCTATGAGGTTGAAATTATTGAGATATCCGATATCGTGACACCCAACACGGCAGTGGACGAGGGAGAAATCACTATAAATGTTTTCCAGCACTCAATATATCTTAACAATTTTAACAAGGAACACGGCACCCATCTTACATATGTAACGGAAATACCCACAGCAGGAATGGGAACTTTCTCAGATAAGTATGAAAAACTTGAAGATCTTCCCGACGGTGCCAAAATAGCTATACCAAACGATGTTACCAATACTGCAAGAGCTCTCAGAGTTTTGGCTCAGACAGGACTTATAGAACTTGATCAGAATGTAGAGCAGGCTACTGTTACCGTCGATAATGTAACAAGCAATCCAAAAGGTTTTGAATTTGAAGAACTTAACCCCGAAGTATTACCCAATATTCTTGACAGTGTGGATGCAGCTGTAATTAACGGATATTTTGCAATAGCAGCAGGTCTCGATCTTTCAACGGATCTTTACAATGAGAAGGTTACTGATGGTTATATCAATGTAATTGCTGTAAGAGAAGAGGATGCGGATTCAGAAATCACAAAGACAATTGACAAGATTGTACATTCGGATGCATTCAGAACCGCAATCGAAGATGAGAGCAAGCAGTATAAGTCATTTACAAAGCCGGAAGGTTACTATGAGCCCAGTAAGTTTGAGTAATTGAAAAACAGGAGGATATCATGAGCGACAGGAAGTACTGGGAAGAGGAGTGGGAGACTGCGCCTCGGGAGACAATTGAAAAAAAACAGCTTGAGAGTCTCAAGGATATACTTAAGCACGCATATAACAATACTGTTTATTACAAAAGAAGTTTTGATGAGGCAGGAGTAAAACCTGATGATATAAAAACTCTTGCAGATATAAGTAAATTTCCTTTTATAGATAAACAGACCGAAAGAACCACTCAGGGAATCGGATCCATGGTAGGAGAACTCTGTGCGGTTGACGAGAAAGATATTATATTCATATCTGCATCCAGCGGTTCCACGGGAGTTCCCACAATAAGTCCTTTTACACAAAATGATTTTGATGAGTGGATGAATATTGAAAGTCGTCTGATGTATCAGGCAGGTATGCGAAAGACCGACAGATATATGCATGGAATAAACTTCAGCCTCTTTGTGGGAGGACCATGCGTGCTTGGAGCACAGGGGCTGGGGGCCATGGGAATATGGTCGGGAACCCTTCCTTCCGACAGACTTTTGTACATAATCCAACAGTTTAAGCCCACCTTTATACAGACAACGCCATCATATGCCCTTTATCTTGGGGAGACTGCCAGAAAGAAGGGAATAGATCCCAAAAGTCTTTCGGTAAAAAGAATAATAGTTGCAGGGGAGCCCGGTGGATCCATTCCTGCAACAAGAAAGGCAATAGAAGAACTTTGGGATGCTAAGCTTATTGAATTCTACGGATTGTCCGATATATTCGGAGCATGTGCCGGCATGTGTGACGAACAAGACGGACTTCATCTTGCTGAGGATCATATCCTGGTAGAAACCGTTGATGTTAAGACCGGTGAGGTATTGCCTGACGGCGAGACAGGTGAACTGGTATTTACAAGCCTGAGAAAACATGCACGTCCCATGATACGATTCAGAACCGGGGATATCGGGTATGTAAACAAAAACAAGTGCAGCTGCGGAAGAACGTCATGCAGAATCAATATTGTAGGCAGAAAAGATGATATGTTCATAGTATCGGGAGTGAATATTTTCCCGTCGGATGTTGAGACGGTTCTCAGAGAACTTGATGGAATAACCGGTGAATACAGGATTCATGTATTTAACAGGGATTATACAGCCAGATACGGCGTTGAGGTGGAGCGCGCGGGCACAAAGGAAAATGACGATGAACTCAAAAAGAGTGTAATCGGAGCTTTAAAGAGCCGAATAGGCGTTAAGCCGGATTATGTTTCGATATTGGATGACGGCGAACTGCCCCGTGCGGAGCATAAGGCAAAACGTCTTATTGATGAACGTGGTCATGAAACAGATCAGGCATTGCTGATTTAGAACGGAGGAAGCAAAAGTGCCATCACTATCGAAAAAAAGCAGCGGTTTTACCGATTCGGTGATAAGGAGAATGACAAGAATCGGGGACAGATACGGAGCCATTAACCTTTCACAAGGTTTTCCCGATTTTGATCCCCCTGTTGAAATCACGAGGAAACTGAAAGAAATATCAATGCGTGGACCGCATCAGTATCCCATAACCTGGGGAGCTAAAAATTTCAGAGATGCCCTTGCCGAAAAACAGGCGCATTTCATGGGAAGAAAGATTGACCCCGAGACGGAAATCGTGGTCACCTGCGGCAGCACGGAAGCGATGATGACTGCAATGATGTCTGTTGTGGATCCGGGAGATAAGGTGATAGTGTTTTCGCCTTTTTATGAAAATTACGGAGCGGACGCGATTCTTACAGGTGCTACACCCATATATGTGCCCCTTATTCCCCCGGAGTTTAATTTTGACAAAAATGTTTTGGAGGAGGCTTTCAAACAACATCCCAAGGCGCTTATTCTGTGTAACCCGTCAAATCCTTCCGGCAAGGTATTCACTTATGAGGAGCTTAGTTTCATAAGCGAACTTGCCATCAGATACGATACATTTGTTATTACGGATGAAGTATATGAACATATTATATATGAGCCATATGAGCATATTTATATAAGCTCTCTTCCGGGAATGTACGAGAGAACCATATCCTGTTCTTCTTTATCCAAAACGTACTCCATAACGGGCTGGAGAATCGGTTATATAATCGCATGCTCCGAGATAACTGAAAGAGCAAAAAAGGTTCATGATTTTCTGACGGTGGGCGCTGCGTCGCCGCTTATGGAAGCTGCTGTAACAGGTCTTGAATTTCCCGGTTCATATTATAAGGAATTGAGAGAACACTATACTCATATGAGAGATTTGTTTATTAAAGGCCTTGATGATTTCGGGTTGGTTCACAGTATTCCTCAGGGAGCATATTTTGTACTTGTGGATGTAAGTGAATTTGGTGTAAAAAATGACCTACGGTTTTGCGAATGGATGGCAGAAAACGTGGGAGTGACGGCTGTACCGGGATCGAGTTTCTTTAAGGAAGATGTGAATAATTACATAAGATTTCATTTTGCCAAAAAAGATGAAACCTTGAAAAATGCCCTGGACAGATTAAGTGAATTGAAATCGAAGGCGCGTTGCTTTAAAGGATAATCGGGATAATTATGACGGCTGTGTTAAAAGCACAGTCGTTTTTTATTGAATAGGGAAATGCTCTTAAACTTTCCATATAATAATAAACAATTTTTTGGGAGGCACCTTATGCGTAATGTAATGTTGCAAACAATTAAGTCCGATTGTAAAATAAGTTGAGGAGAGAAAAAATGGAAGAATTTTACATAGATGATGACGGAATAAAACTTCATGCAAAGCTTAATAAACCTGAGGGCAAAAAAAAGTGCCCTCTTGTTATTGTGGTTCACGGCTATACCGGCCATATGGAGGAACAGCATCTTCTTTGTGCATGTGATGCGATACATGAGGCAGGCATGGGAACTTTAAGGGTTGAAATGTTCGGCCATGGGCAGAGCGACGGAACCTTTAGGGAACATACCATATATAAGTGGATATCCAATCTTCTTAAAGTGGTGGAATATACAGAGAAGCTTGATTGGGTAACGGACCTTTACCTTTGCGGACATTCTCAGGGAGGACTTCTTGTGATGCTGGTGGCGGGTATGTGCCCCGGGAAATTTAAAGCCATCATTCCACTGTCCCCGGCATGGATGATTCCGGAGTGGGCACGAGAGGGAATCTTCTTCGGGCTTAAAATAGATGCGTTAAATGTACCTGATGTAATAGATGCGGATCCGGAGCATATTATCTCAGGAAATTATGTGAGAGCGGCTCAGACTATCCACGTTGAGGACGAAATTGCAAGGTTCGAAAAGCCCGTTCTTATAGTTCACGGTGAAAAAGATCTTACGGTGCCTCTCGAATACGGGGAAAAGGCATGCAAATTGTATAAAAATGCAAAGCTTGTAGTGGTTCCGGGAGACGATCATTGCTTTAACATGAATGTGGGATGTATGAGTAGAGCAGTCAGAGAGTTTCTTACAGAACTTTACTAAGGAAAATCAATTTATATCTTTACAAGCCTTGTTTTATATGATAATATCAATAGGTCGGCGCAGTGAGGATTACGTTATATAATCTGAATAAGCCGGGCGTTTGAGCCATGTAGATTGAAATCGATACTATGACATTTGAACTCCATAGATTGAGATTAATACTATGGCGTTTGTATGATTCATAATGAATCAGATTTATTTGGACCTTTAGCTCAGTTGGTTAGAGCAACCGGCTCATAACCGGTCGGTCCTGGGTTCGAGTCCCCGAAGGTCCACTTTTTCTTTTTTTGTTTCAGGCCCAATGGC
Source organism: Lachnospiraceae bacterium (assembly GCA_024699395.1). GTDB lineage: Bacteria > Bacillota > Clostridia > Lachnospirales > Lachnospiraceae > Acetatifactor. The sequence continues at coordinate 8,718 of JAILPU010000184.1, forward strand.
TCAGTTGGTTAGAGCGCCGCCCTGTCACGGCGGAGGTCGCGGGTTCGAGTCCCGCTTGGGTCGTTTAATTAAGAAAACCATATGGGAAAGCGAGTAAGCCTCAAGGTTTACCGCTTTTTTTAATTCACACCGGGATGCAAAGAGATAGCGGTACCGTTATAAACAATTACATAACAATTTGGCAAAGCATTTAGAATCAGACATTGCTTGCCGGAGTTTAGGAAGGGTTATGAAATTATTATGGATAAAGTTAAGAAAAATTTAGGCGTAATCTTTATTATATTGGCGGCGTGCTTTTGGGGGAGCATGGGGATCTTTGTGAGAAGACTCACAGGGTATGGATTTGATCCTATTCAGATAGTGGCTCTCAGAGTGACGGTAGCAGCCCTTATATTTTCGGGTATTTTGTTTTTCAAGGAACCCAAAGGGTTTAAGATAGCACCCAAGGATATTGTGCTCTTTATGGGGTTGGGATGGGGCAGTATCCTGTTTTTTACCATATGCTATTTTACGGCGATAACAATAATGCCCTTGTCAACAGCGGCAATTTTGTTGTATACGTCCCCTATCTGGATAATGCTTATGGCGGCAGTTGTCTTTCGTGAAAAAATCACTTTCAAGAAGCTGGTGGCGTTAATACTTGCCTTTGGGGGATGTGTGCTTGTTTCGGGAATTTCCGGAGAGAGAATACCTTTGAAAGGCTTGGCTTTAGGGCTTGGCTCGGGACTTGGATACGGATTGTACAGTATTCTGGGAACGGTGGCTCTCAGAAAGTATTCACCCTATGTTGTTACGGCATATACATTTCTCTTTGCGGCAGCAGGTTCATGGGTTGTATGTAAGCCCGGGGAAATGATAAGGATTTTGGCCAAAACAGAAAGCCTTGCCCCTCTTATTTTGCTGTGTGTTCTCACGGGAATAATCACTGCAGTGATCCCTTTCCTCTTCTATACTTTGGGGCTTCGCTCCACAGATGCTTCAAAGGCGGGAATACTAGCTACGATTGAGCCTATGGTGGCCACTGTCATCGGAGTAATTGCCTTTAATGAAGCACTCACGGCATTTTCTGCTGTGGGTATCGTGTTAATCCTTGCTGCGTCCGTTATTCTATCAAAATAAAAATACTACCGGTACCATAGTTTATAAATATAATTGTTCCGGGTTAATACTCATTTATCAGGGCGATTAGAGTGCGGTGAGAAATTAGCCGAATGAAATTGCATTGTCGACTACCCGGATGTAAATGTTGAAAATGTGCTGCTTACAACAGG
>JAILPU010000208.1 GCA_024699395.1 Lachnospiraceae bacterium
TATATGATGCTCTTGTGAGCAAAAGAGTTTACAAAGAAGCCTTTGATTTTATGAAAGCAAATTCCATTATTATGGAGGGCATGGGCTCCCAGTTTGATCCCGGCCTTGAGCAGGTTTATGAAAATGCAAGGCCAAGGCTTGAGAAATATTACGCCGGGGTGAAGTAATGATACTCAAAATATTTAGCACTCGGTTGCAACGACTTTTTTCTTATCCTGACAGTTGAGAGCCATTTCCCAGGCGAAGGCTCCGAGCCATACGATGAAAAGTCCTTCAAAATTTATGGGGTTGCCAAGTCTGAAAGAAGTAAAGACATCCAGAATGCTGCAGATTCCCAATATAACTGTGAAAACCTTTAATGCTTTTCTTCCTGTAAGTGCGTTGATTATTTTTTTCATGTTGAGTACCTTCGTTTATTGTTTATGTGATGTTGTTTGTTTCATTTGATGAGTTAAGTATAGCATCGGGAATATACCCCATCCATCGATTAGGCTTACACTTATCTTACATTTATGTAATGTTGAGGAATATATATGAATATTGATGAAATTGAAAAATTGCTCTTTGAAGAGAGGGATTCTAAGTTCTGTGATATGCAGATAAAGATTATCCCCAATGTGAAACCTGAAACCATAATAGGTGTAAAGACCCCGGTTTTAAGGGTTCTTGCAAAGAAGATTTATAAAAGCGGTGATGCCAAACAATTTATGGAAAAACTTCCCCACAAATATTTTGAGGAGAACCAGCTTCACGCTTTTATTATTTCGCAAATGAAGGATTTTGATGAGTGCATAAATGAGGCGGAGCGGTTTTTACCTTTTGTTGATAACTGGGCGACCTGCGATCAGATGACACCGGAAAGCTTTAAGAAGAACAGGAAGAAACTTTTGGATTATATTAATAAATGGCTTAAATCATCCGGGGAATATACCGTAAGATTCGGAATTAAAATGCTTATGACTCATTTTCTTGATGAGGATTTTGACATATCCTATGCCCAAAAAGTGGCAGAGGTAATCTCCGATGCATATTATATCAATATGATGAGAGCGTGGTATTTTGCCACTGCCCTGGCAAAGCAATACGAGGCGGTAATTCCCTTTATTGAGGAAAAGAAGCTGGATGTGTGGACCCACAATAAATCAATACAGAAATCGGTGGAAAGCTACCGCATAAGTGACGAAAGAAAAGCGTACCTTAAAACTCTAAAAATAAAAAGCAGATAAATATGAAGATAGATATTAAAAAGACGGATGGGGAAGAAGAAAAGGTTGTAGTCCGTTATAGCCGGATGACCCCTTTAATAAAAAGAATAATAGATGTCCTTTCCGATGAGGGTGGAAAGATATGGGGAAAAGCCGACGGAGAAACCGTAAGCATTCTTACAGGGGATATCCTCTATGTAGAGTCGGTGGATGATAAGACCTTTGCCTACACAAATGACAAGATTGTCAGAATCGAAGAAACCCTTAATTCTTTTATTGACAGTATATCTGATGACAGTTTTTTCAGATGCAGTAAATCAATGATAATAAATGTAAATCATGTTGTTTCTCTTAAAAGTCTCTCCTCCAACAGAATAGACGCAACCATAGAGGGCGGAGAACACATTATCATTTCCAGGCGTTACGCATCCGAATTCAGAAGACTCTTAAGGGGGGACAGGTAACATGAAAAACGACAATAATCTTACACTGTTTGAAAGGTATCTTAACAAAGAGATAGGGATTGAATTTAAGGCCTGTCTTTACTTTTTTGCCATACTGTTTTTTTACTGTGTCAACAGAATGATAAACGGTGATTATTCTGCAGAGATACTTCATATGGCCGAAATGATTTTTGGCTGCTACATCATGGGTTATATTCAGGTATTCTTCTTTAATAATTTTGATGAATCCGATAAGATGGGGCCATTGGAATGGACAGGGCTTGGAATCTGTACTTTATTGTACTGTCTGGTGTCCTATTTCGGAGGCTGGTTTGATAAGAAGCTTTCGGTGACTCTTTGTTTTGCCGCGTATGTTATTTTTACGTATATCTGCGCCTACTTAATCTACAAGTTTAAGAGAAAGGTTGACGATAAGATTCTTAACAAAGAGCTGGAACTTTTTAAGGAAAATCATAAAAAAGTGAATGATAACGGGGAATAAGTGCATCTTGCGGGAACAGGTATTGTTCTCGCTTTTTTATTTTGATATTAATAAGACAGGACATATGAAACGTGCATGGGAAATCTTTGCGTGGTATGGAATTGAAATTTTTAACCCAAAGCGGAACCTGAGGGGTTCTGCCTAAGAAATCATTAAGGGAGGTATATCATGAAAAACGCCATAGAGATCAGTCATCTTACCAAAAGCTATGGTAAAAACAGAGGTGTTATCGATGTGACCCTGAATATCAAAGAAGGTGATATTTTCGGGTTTTTAGGGCCAAACGGCGCCGGTAAGTCCACCACAATCCGTTCCATTTTAGGGTTTTTAAAGTTTGACTCCGGAAATATAAAGGTCCTTGGCATGGACAGTGTTAAGGATCATGTAAATATACTTAAAAATGTGGGCTATATGCCCTCGGAAGCCTGGTTTTACAATTCCATGAAAGTGGCGGAAGCTATTAAATATGCCGCGGATGTGAGAGGATTGGACTGCGGCGAGGAGGCTGAGAAACTCTGCAAGCGCCTTAAACTGGATACAAATAAGAGAATCAAAGAACTTTCCCTGGGTAACCGTAAAAAGGTGAGTATCGTCTGTGCCATGCAGCACAAACCGAAGCTCTTTATATTCGATGAGCCCACCAGTGGTCTGGATCCCCTTATTCAGAAGAAGTTCTTTGAACTTATAAACGAGTATGTGAGTGATGGCGCAACCTGTCTTTTGTCTACCCATGTTTTGTCGGAGGTAAACAAATACTGCAAAAATGCGGCCATAATGAGAGAGGGAAGGCTTGCGCTGCTTGATTCCCCCGACATTGATGATGATACATTTTTGAAATTCTACTACGATGAGGAGGACTTATGAGGAACGTATACTTAAAGGAAATGAAAATGAATTTAAAGGCCCTCTTGATATGGAGTCTTACCGTGGGATTGATGGGACTTTGCTGCATCCTTTTATATAAGAGCATGCAGGGAGACATGAAAAATATGGCGGATGCTTTTTCCAATATGGGAGCTTTTTCCGACGCTTTCGGAATGAGCACATTAAGTATCGCCACACTTAAGGGGTATTTTGCCACAGAAGTGGGAACGGTTCACAGTTTGGGAAGCGCCATGTTTGCGGCAATTGTGGCAATTAACATTATTTCCGGGGAAGAGGAGGGTCATACCGGAGAGTTTCTTTATTCTCTTCCCGTTTCGAGAAAAAGTGTGCTTTCGGCAAAGGCTTTGAGCGTTTTATCAATGACTGCTGCCTTTACTGTTATATGCGGAATTCTTTACGCGTTGGGATTTGCCTTTATGAATGAAGAACTTCCCGTCAAGGAGTTTATGCTCTTTATGGGGTGCCAGTTTGTGATGAATCTGGAAATAGGAGCTGTTTGTTTCTGGATATCTTCAATCTCGGGTAAAAACAGAATGGGGTTGGGAATCGGTATCGCTTTAATCGCTTATCTTTTCGATATTATAGGAAGGGTGGTACCGGATTTAAAAGACTGCCTTTTTGTGGGACCTTTTTCCTATGCCAACGCCTCCGAAATCCTTTCCGGTCAGGACATAAGAACCGCAGGCCTTATAGTGGCTGTGGTTGTAACGGTACTGGGGATTGTTGCGGCATATTACTTTTACGACAGAAGAGACCTTGCGGCGTAAGTATGTCGGATAATAGTTGTTTTTGTTCATTAAATTTGCGAAAATTCTTTGTCTGCGTTATAATTCATTCCATAGTTGACTTTCGCCAAGGCGATTGTGAAAAATAAGGACCGGGCATTTAATGAATAACGCAAAAACAATATTCGACCAATTTTATATGCTGACCATGAGGCCTGTGTTTAACGTGAGGGCGCTGTTTTCCGATACCACGGAGAACTATGTGACTCCCATGGAGCCAAAGGCAGAGGACACTGTCAACATAAGGTTCAGAACCGCTAAGAATAATGTTGACGATGTTTTCCTTTTGACAGGGGACGAGAGGATTCAGATGGTACTCAAGGAGACGGTTGATGAATTTGACTATTACTCCTTAGACGTACAGATGTCGGATAAGAAGTTTGTATATTGTTTTGAGATATGCTCCGGAAAGCTTTCCGTATATTACGATGTCCGGGGTGTTACCAGAGACCTAAATGAGTACTATTTCTTCAGTATTATTCCCGGCTTTTCCACTCCCGACTGGGCGAAGGGTGCCGTTATGTACCAGATTTACGTGGACCGCTTCAGAAACGGGGATCCCGAGAACGATGTATGTACGGACGAATATTACTACGTGGGTGGAAGAGTCAACAAAGTGGATGACTGGTTAAGATATCCTTCTGCCGACGGAGTAAGAGAATTTTACGGAGGAGACCTTCAGGGTGTACTGGAGAAGCTTGATTACCTCAAGGATTTGGGTGTTGAGGTTATTTATTTCAATCCGCTATTTGTATCGCCTTCCAATCACAAATACGATATTCAGGACTATGACAGTATAGATCCTCATTTTGGAAAAATAGTCAATGACGGAGGAGATGTACTTCCTCCCAATGTGAATGAAAACCGACTTGCCACAAGATATATAACCAGAGTAACCGACAGGGCGAATTTGGAGGCTTCAAATGAATTGTTTGCGCATGTTGTTGAGGAAGCTCACGCCAGAGGAATGAAGGTTATACTGGACGGAGTGTTTAAT